>NZ_JAHLQZ010000074.1:0-18339 GCF_018919505.1 Citrobacter sp. S55_ASV_140 | reverse complement strand
TCACGGAACCCCAGATTAACGCCCTGCCCCGCCAGCGGATGAATGGTATGCGCGGCATCGCCCACCAACGCCAGACCTGGCTGGACATATTGTAGCGCGTGACGACGCGTAAGCGGGAATGCCCCCGCCGCCACAGGCGTAACGTTGCCGAGTCGCGACGGGAAGTGTTTGGCGATCTCCACCTGCAGTTGCGACATGCTCAAACCCTGCAGTTGGCGGATACGCGCCGGTGAGTCATACCACACCAGAGAGGCCCAGTTATCAAACAGCGGTAAAAATGCGCGCGGTCCGTCAGGCGTGAATTGTTGCCAGGTGCTGTCGCCAGGTGCGTTCTCGCATTGTACGGTGATTAACATGCAGGACTGCGCGTACTGCCAGGCATGAATACCAATCCCGGCCATTTTCCGCACCTGAGAATTTGCACCGTCCGCGCCGATCACCAGCTTCGCGCTGATTTTCTCACCGCCAGCCAGTTCAAGCTCGTGACGATCATCATGCTGATGCAGAGAGATCAATGACGCCGGTACGCGCAGCGTGACTTTCGGGTGGGCTTCCAGCGCCTGCCAGAGTGCCTGTTGCAGAACCGTGTTTTCCACCATATAACCCAGCAAAGGTAACTTAAGCTCGGCGGCATCAAACATTACATGGGCATTTTCCCATTCCCACGTTTCCAGACGACGGTAAGGATGACTGCGCATACCCTGAACCGTATCCCAGACCCCCAGCCCTTTCAGCAACGACACCGAGGCGGAGCTAATGGCGGAAATTCTGACATCGGGCTGTCCATCAGCCACAAACGGCGCGGGAACGGCATGTTCAATGACCGTTACCGTAAATCCATGCTGCGCCAGTCCAAGCGCCAGCGCGCCGCCGACCATCCCCCCGCCGACAATGGCAATTTCCGTTGGTTGATTTGTCATGTGGTCAATCATCCTGTTACATGTATTGTGTAAGTTTACAGGATTTTTTACCCCTTGAGGCTGACATCCGTCATACTGGTCACAACCGCGCCAAAGCAGTACACTATGCGCCCTGCATTTCAGCCACAATTTCGCAAGAGCAAGTCGATGACCAAAAAACTCCATATTAAAACCTGGGGCTGTCAGATGAACGAATACGATTCATCGAAGATGGCCGATCTGCTGGATGCCACTCATGGGTATCAACTGACCGACGTGGCGGAAGAAGCGGATGTGCTGCTGCTGAATACCTGCTCAATCCGTGAGAAGGCTCAGGAAAAAGTTTTCCATCAGTTGGGCCGCTGGAAGCTGTTAAAAGAGAAAAATCCCAATCTCATCATCGGTGTCGGTGGCTGTGTCGCATCTCAGGAAGGCGATCATATTCGCCAGCGCGCCCACTACGTCGATATTATTTTTGGGCCGCAGACTCTGCATCGCCTGCCGGAAATGATCAACAAAGTACGTGGAAGCACTAGCCGTAGCCCGGTAGTTGATATCAGTTTCCCGGAGATCGAAAAGTTTGACCGCCTGCCGGAACCGCGTGCTGAAGGTCCAAGCGCGTTTGTGTCCATCATGGAAGGCTGTAATAAATATTGTACCTATTGCGTGGTGCCCTACACCCGCGGTGAAGAAGTCAGCCGCCCGGCGGATGACATCCTGTTCGAAATCGCTCAGCTTGCGGCGCAAGGCGTGCGTGAAGTGAACCTGCTGGGGCAAAACGTGAACGCCTGGCGCGGTGAGAACTATGATGGCACGACAGGATCTTTTGCTGACCTGCTGCGCCTGGTTGCGGCGATCGACGGCATTGACCGTATCCGCTTCACCACCAGCCATCCGATCGAATTCACCGATGATATCGTTGAAGTTTATCGCGATACGCCGGAGCTGGTGAGTTTCCTGCACCTGCCGGTACAGAGCGGTTCAGATCGCGTACTGAATCTGATGGGACGCACCCATACCGCGCTGGAATATAAAGCGATCATTCGCAAACTGCGCGCGGCGCGTCCGGACATTCAGATTAGCTCGGATTTCATCGTTGGCTTCCCTGGCGAAACCACACAGGATTTCGAGCAGACCATGAAGTTGATTGCTGACGTGAATTTTGACATGAGCTACAGCTTTATCTTCTCTGCGCGTCCTGGCACCCCGGCTGCCGATATGGTTGACGACGTACCGGAAGAAGAGAAAAAACAGCGTCTGTATATCCTGCAGGAGCGTATTAACCAGCAGGCCATGGCCTGGAGCCGCCGTATGGTCGGCACAACCCAGCGTATTCTGGTTGAAGGCACATCACGTAAGAGCATCATGGAGTTGTCAGGGCGTACCGAAAACAACCGCGTGGTGAACTTTGAAGGCACCCCGGAAATGGTCGGTAAGTTTGTGGATGTTGAAATTACCGATGTCTGGACGAACTCCCTGCGCGGTAAAGTGGTGCGCACCGAAGACGAAATGGGCCTGCGCATCGCAGAATCCCCTGAGTCGGTCATTGCGCGTACTCGCAAAGAAAACGATCTGGGCGTCGGTATTTACCAGCCTTAATCTTCTGGCCCGTCAGCTCTGGCGGGCCTTGTATTTCCTCCCGCAATCCCCATATTTATTGCAATGCTTGCGCCTTTTCTCTATGGCGTGAATAATTTCCTTAGATGCCGGTAAATGTTCAGCGTCCGGCGAGACATGCTAAAGAGGAACAGTTTGAACATAGACACTCGCGAAATCACCCTTGAACCCGCAGACAACGCCCGTCTGTTGAGCCTTTGCGGTCCATTTGATGACAACATCAAACAGCTTGAACGTCGCCTCGGCATCGAAATTAACCGTCGGGATAACCACTTTAAGCTGACCGGTCGCCCAATTTGCGTCACCGCTGCGGCTGATATTTTACGCAGCCTGTATGTCAATACCGCCCCAATGCGCGGTCAGACGCAGGACATTGAACCTGAGCAAATTCATCTGGCGATTAAAGAAGCGCGTGTGCTTGAGCAAAGCGCGGACAGCGTGCCGGAATTTGGCAAAGCGGTGAATATCAAAACCAAGCGCGGAGTGATTAAACCGCGTACGCCGAACCAGGCGCAGTACATCGCTAACATCCTCGATCACGACATCACCTTCGGCGTTGGCCCTGCGGGTACGGGTAAAACGTATCTTGCAGTTGCCGCTGCGGTCGATGCGCTTGAGCGCCAGGAGATCCGTCGAATTCTGCTGACCCGTCCGGCAGTGGAAGCCGGCGAAAAACTGGGCTTCCTGCCAGGCGATCTGAGTCAGAAAGTCGATCCCTATTTACGTCCGCTGTATGACGCGCTGTTCGAAATGCTCGGTTTTGAGAAGGTCGAAAAGCTGATCGAGCGTAACGTCATTGAGGTGGCGCCGTTGGCCTATATGCGCGGTCGTACCTTAAACGATGCGTTCATCATTCTTGATGAGAGCCAGAACACCACCATCGAACAGATGAAAATGTTCCTGACCCGTATCGGCTTTAACTCCAAAGCGGTCATCACCGGCGATATCACTCAGATTGACCTGCCGCGTAGCACTAAGTCCGGTCTGCGTCATGCCATTGAGGTACTGGCCGAAGTCGATGAGATTAGTTTTAATTTCTTCCATAGCGAAGACGTGGTTCGCCACCCGGTAGTCGCCCGTATCGTCACGGCGTATGAAGCCTGGGAAGAAGCAGAACAGAAACGAAAAGCCGAGCTGGCAGCGGAACGCAAGCGCGAAGCTCAGGAGCAGGAGCAAAAATGAGTCAGGTTATTCTCGATTTACAGCTGGCATGTGAAGACGAATCTGGTTTACCCACAGAAAGTCAGTTTCAGGGCTGGCTGGATGCGGTAATCCCGCAGTTTCAGGAAGAGTCTGAAGTGACGATTCGCCTGGTTGATGACGCGGAAAGCCACGAGCTGAACCTGACCTATCGCGGGAAAGATAAATCAACCAACGTGCTCTCTTTCCCGTTTGAAGCCCCGCCGGGCATTGAGATGCCACTGCTGGGCGATCTGATCATCTGCCGCCAGGTGGTTGAGAAAGAAGCGCAGGAGCAAGGTAAACCGCTTGAGGCCCACTGGGCGCACATGGTGGTGCACGGTAGCCTGCATTTACTCGGCTACGACCATATCGAAGATGATGAAGCGGAAGAAATGGAATCCCTTGAAACAGAGATTATGCTTGCTCTGGGCTATGAGGATCCGTACATTGCCGAGAAGGAATAAGCCGTCGGGCATCTGCCCGGGCTTCCCATGAAGCCATGCGCTGAGTTTACGCGCATTGAGCGACCTATTAACTAACATGAGAACCCATACGACGCCATGAGCGACGACAATTCACACAGTAGTGACACGTTAACCAGCAAAAAGGGATTTTTTTCCCTGTTACTGAGCCAACTTTTCCACGGTGAACCCAAAAACCGCGACGAACTGTTGGAGCTGATCCGTGATTCCGGGCAGAACGACCTTATCGATGAAGATACGCGAGATATGCTCGAAGGGGTGATGGACATTGCGGACCAGCGCGTTCGCGACATCATGATCCCCCGCTCTCAAATGATTACCCTGAAACGCAACCAGACCCTGGATGAATGCCTCGATGTCATTATCGAGTCAGCCCACTCGCGTTTCCCGGTGATCAGCGAAGACAAAGATCACATTGAAGGGATTCTGATGGCCAAAGATCTGCTGCCGTTTATGCGCAGCGATGCCGAAGCCTTCAGCATGGAGAAAGTGTTACGCCAGGCGGTTGTCGTACCGGAAAGCAAGCGTGTTGACCGCATGCTGAAAGAGTTCCGCTCCCAGCGTTATCATATGGCTATCGTCATCGACGAGTTCGGCGGTGTCTCTGGTCTGGTGACCATTGAGGACATCCTTGAACTGATCGTTGGTGAAATCGAAGATGAGTACGACGAAGAAGACGATATTGATTTCCGTCAGCTCAGTCGCCACACCTGGACCATTCGCGCGCTGGCGCCAATTGAGGACTTCAACGAAGCCTTTGGCACCCACTTTAGCGACGAAGAAGTCGATACCATTGGCGGTCTGGTTATGCAGGCCTTTGGTCATCTTCCCGCTCGTGGGGAGACTATCGACATTGATGGTTACCAGTTCAAAGTGGCAATGGCCGACAGCCGTCGTATTATTCAGGTTCATGTCAGAATTCCGGACGACTCACCCCAGCCCAAACTGGACGAATAAACCCGAAACTGGATCTAAGACTACATGGCATTTGCCTCACTAATTGAACGCCAGCGCATTCGCCTGCTGCTGGCGTTATTATTCGGTGCCTGCGGGACGCTGGCTTTCTCTCCGTATGACATCTGGCCTGCGGCGATCGTATCGCTGATGGGCCTGCAGGCTCTCACCCTCAACCGCCGTCCACTTCAGTCAGCCGCTATCGGCTACTTCTGGGGCCTGGGATTGTTTGGCTCCGGCATTAACTGGGTCTACGTCAGCATCGCGCAGTTTGGCGGTATGCCAGGTCCGGTTAACGTTTTCCTTGTGGTACTGCTTGCCGCCTACCTTTCACTCTATACCGGTCTGTTTGCTGGCGTGTTGTCACGCCTGTGGCCGAAAACAACCTGGCTACGCGTCGCCATTGCCGCGCCGGTTGTCTGGCAGATAACCGAGTTCCTGCGCGGCTGGGTCCTGACCGGCTTTCCGTGGCTGCAGTTTGGTTATAGCCAGATTGATGGCCCGTTAAAAGGGCTGGCGCCGGTGATGGGCGTTGAAGCGATTAACTTCCTGCTGATGATGGTCAGCGGCCTGCTGGCGCTGGCGCTGGTGACGCGCAACTGGAAACCGCTGATTGCTGGCGTGGTGCTTTTCGCTCTGCCCTTCCCGCTGCGCTATATCCAGTGGTATACGCTTGAGCCGGAAAAAACAACTCAGGTTTCGATGGTACAGGGTGACATTCCGCAGTCACTGAAGTGGGATGAGGGTCAGCTACTTAACACGCTGAAAATTTATCTCGACGCCACCCAGCCCGAAATGGGTAAATCACAGCTGATCATCTGGCCGGAGTCCGCTATCCCGGACCTGGAAATTAACCAGCAGCGTTTTTTGAGCATGATGGATGATCTGCTGAAATCGAAAAACAGCACGTTGATTACCGGTATCGTAGACGCGCGGCTGAACAAGCAGAACCGTTACGACACCTACAACACCATCATCACGTTGGGTAAAGACAGCCCGTACAGCTACGACTCCAGCAACCGCTACAATAAAAACCATCTGGTACCGTTTGGCGAGTTTGTCCCGCTGGAATCGATCCTGCGCCCATTAGCGCCGTTCTTTGACCTGCCTATGTCGTCGTTCAGCCGCGGGCCGTATGTGCAGCCACAGTTGCATGCGCACGGCTTTAAGCTGACCGCAGCTATCTGCTACGAAATCATTCTTGGCGAACAGGTTCGTGATAACTTCCGCCCGGATACGGACTACCTGCTCACCATCTCTAACGATGCGTGGTTTGGTAAGTCTATCGGCCCATGGCAGCACTTCCAGATGGCGCGTATGCGTTCCCTGGAACTGGCGCGCCCGCTGCTGCGTAGCACCAACAACGGTATTACGGCGGTGATTGGTCCACAGGGTGAGATTCAGGCGATGATCCCGCAGTTTACCCGCCAGGTTCTGACCACCAGCGTAACGCCAACCACGGGCTTAACCCCGTATGCCCGTACCGGTAACTGGCCGCTATGGCTGCTTACCGCACTGTTTGGCTTTGGCGCGCTGGTAATGAGCCTGCGCCAGCGTCGTAAATAACCTTCCTTCCCCGGGCCGGATAACGATGTGTTTATCCGGCCGACAAACTCCCTACCTTGCCCATTCTGGCACGTCTATTGCTTTGTTATACAAGGCAAACGCAGTTTTGGCTGAATGTGCAACCTGGTCGCACCAAAGTTGATCTTTGGTAGCACCTGAAACGTGCAACAAGATATTTTTGCCCCCAAATGGTGCGGCGCACTTCGCAAAAATAAACAATAACACAGCAAATTCTTTACATTCATCCAAACTAAATGTTAACAAACATATACAAGACTGCACGTTTAAGTAGCAAACAATAACAACATCACAATGGGTATCAATGCGTCCCTGGCGCAGACGATAAAGGAGTTGGATATGCAATTACGTAAGCTCGCCACTGCCATGCTGGTCATGGGAATGTCCGCCGGTCTGGCGCACGCAGAAGATGCGGCAACAGCGGCAGGCAGCACGCTGGACAAGATCGCCAAAAATGGCGTTATCGTTGTCGGTCACCGTGAATCATCGGTACCGTTTTCTTACTACGATAATCAGCAAAAAGTGGTCGGTTATTCACAGGATTACTCCAACGCCATCGTTGAAGCCGTGAAGAAAAAACTCAACAAGCCTGACCTGCAGGTAAAACTGATCCCGATTACCTCACAGAACCGTATCCCGCTGCTGCAAAACGGTACCTTCGACTTTGAATGTGGTTCCACCACCAACAACGTCGAGCGTCAAAAACAAGCGGCATTCTCTGACACCATTTTCGTTGTCGGCACCCGTCTGCTGGCGAAAAAAGGCGGCGACGTCAAAGATTTCGCTGACCTGAAAGGCAAAGCCGTGGTCGTGACTTCGGGTACCACCTCAGAAGTGCTGCTGCACAAGCTGAACGAAGAACAAAAAATGGACATGCGCATCATCAGCGCGAAAGACCATGGTGACTCTTTCCGTACTCTGGAAAGCGGTCGCGCCGTTGCCTTTATGATGGATGATGCCCTGCTGGCTGGTGAACGCGCGAAGGCGAAGAAACCAGACAACTGGGAGATCGTCGGCAAGCCGCAGTCTCAGGAAGCCTACGGCTGCATGTTGCGTAAAGATGACCCAGAGTTCAAAAAACTGATGGACGACACGATCGCCAAGGCGCAGACCTCAGGCGAAGCAGAGAAATGGTTTGATAAGTGGTTTAAAAACCCAATTCCACCGAAGAACCTGAACATGAATTTCGAACTATCAGATGAGATGAAAGCTCTGTTCAAAGAACCGAATGATAAAGCGCTTAACTAACTAAAATAAATGGGAGGCTTCCCCTCCCTCTCGATTGCTACTCGGCACGGACAGACTATAAGCCTGATGGTCGTTCCCCATCAGGCCTGAAAACCGCAAAACGCTGAATAACAATCTTCGAGGGTAGCGCTGCTACCCTTTTTTTTCTGGAGTAGATTTATGTCTATAGACTGGAACTGGGGCATTTTTTTACAACAAGCCCCGTTCGGCAACACCACCTATCTCGGCTGGCTCTGGAGTGGTTTCCAGGTCACGGTCGCGTTATCCATTACGGCCTGGATTATCGCTTTCCTCATCGGTTCTTTATTCGGCATTTTACGTACAGTTCCCAACCGCTTCCTTGCCGGGATCGGCACGCTGTACGTTGAGCTGTTTCGTAACGTTCCGCTCATTGTCCAATTTTTTACCTGGTATCTGGTCATTCCTGAACTGTTGCCGGAAAACATTGGTATGTGGTTCAAGTCGGAACTGGATCCCAATATTCAGTTCTTCCTTTCATCCATGCTTTGTCTGGGGCTGTTTACCGCCGCGCGCGTCTGCGAGCAGGTTCGCGCTGCTATTCAGTCTCTGCCTCGTGGACAGAAAAACGCTGCGCTGGCGATGGGGCTGACGTTGCCGCAGGCTTATCGTTATGTTCTGCTGCCAAACGCTTACCGCGTGATTGTTCCGCCAATGACCTCAGAGATGATGAACCTGGTGAAGAACTCCGCGATCGCTTCTACTATCGGCCTGGTCGATATGGCGGCGCAGGCGGGGAAACTGCTGGATTACTCCGCCCACGCCTGGGAATCGTTTACGGCCATTACTCTGGCCTACGTGCTGATTAACGCTGTCATCATGCTGGTGATGAATCTCGTCGAACGCAAGATCCGCCTGCCGGGCAATATGGGAGGCAAATAATGTACGAATTTGACTGGAGTTCTATTGTCCCTTCCCTGCCGTATCTGCTGGATGGGCTGATGATCACGCTGAAAATTACCGTCACGGCGGTCGTCATTGGTATCGTATGGGGAACTATCCTGGCCGTCATGCGTCTGTCCAGCTTCGCGCCGATTGCCTGGTTTGCGAAAGGCTACGTCAACGTATTCCGTTCCATTCCACTGGTGATGGTACTGCTGTGGTTCTACTTGATTGTGCCCGGCTTCCTGCAAAACGTATTGGGTTTGTCGCCAAAGACCGATATTCGCCTGATCTCGGCGATGGTCGCGTTTTCAATGTTTGAAGCCGCGTACTACTCAGAGATTATCCGGGCAGGGATCCAGAGTATTTCTCGCGGGCAGTCCAGCGCCGCGCTGGCGCTGGGGATGACCCACTGGCAGTCGATGAAGCTCATTATTCTGCCGCAGGCCTTCCGCGCGATGGTGCCGCTGCTGCTTACCCAGGGTATCGTACTCTTCCAGGATACCTCGCTGGTCTATGTATTAAGTCTGGCAGACTTCTTCCGTACCGCCTCCACCATTGGCGAGCGTGACGGCACGCAGGTTGAAATGATCCTGTTTGCTGGCGCCGTTTATTTTGTATTCAGTCTGAGCGCATCGTTGTTGGTCAGCTATTTGAAGAAAAGGACAGTTTAATGATTACCCTGAAAAATGTTTCTAAATGGTATGGTCACTTTCAGGTGCTGACCGACTGCTCTACGGAAGTGAAAAAAGGTGAAGTGGTCGTGGTCTGCGGTCCTTCAGGTTCCGGTAAATCCACGCTTATCAAAACCGTGAACGGTCTGGAGCCGGTACAACAGGGCGTCATCACGGTTGATGGCACCGTGGTGAACGACAAAAAAACCGATCTGGCCAAACTGCGCTCCCGTGTGGGCATGGTGTTCCAGCACTTTGAACTGTTTCCACATCTGTCGATCATTGAAAACCTGACGCTGGCGCAGGTAAAAGTGCTGAAACGCGATAAAGCGCCTGCCCGCGCAAAAGCGCAGAAGCTGCTGGAGCGTGTCGGTCTGGCGGCCCATGCCGAAAAGTTTCCGGCTCAGCTCTCCGGGGGACAGCAACAACGTGTCGCCATCGCCCGGGCGCTGTGCATGGATCCTATCGCTATGCTGTTTGACGAACCGACGTCGGCGCTTGATCCTGAAATGATCAACGAAGTTCTGGACGTTATGGTTGAACTGGCCAATGAAGGGATGACCATGATGGTGGTTACCCACGAAATGGGCTTTGCGCGGAAAGTGGCGAACCGGGTGATCTTCATGGATGAAGGGAAAATTGTTGAAGACTCACCGAAAGAAGAGTTCTTCGCCAATCCGAAATCGGACCGCGCCAAAGACTTCCTCGCGAAAATCCTGCACTAATCTTGCTGGCGCGCACCGCTATGTGCGCGCCACCTCACGCTTTATCTCTTCACTCCTCGAAACAGGTACAGCCCAGCGTTAACCTTGTCACAAAGTCCCACTTACAAGGAGCAACAATGGCACTTCCTATCCTGTTTGATTGCGATCCAGGTCATGACGACGCTATCGCAATTGTTCTCGCCCTCGCCTCACCTGAACTGGATGTGAAAGCAATCACCTCTTCTGCCGGCAACCAGACGCCCGACAAAACGCTGCGTAACGTATTACGCATGTTAACGTTACTCAACCGTACGGATATCCCTGTAGCCGGCGGAGCCGTAAAACCGCTGATGCGCGATCTGATTATTGCCGATAACGTCCACGGTGAGAGTGGTCTGGATGGTCCGGCATTGCCGGAACCCGCTTTCGCTCCTCTGGACTGTACCGCCGTGGAACTGATGGCGAGAACCCTGCGCGAAAGCCCGGAACCGGTCACGATTGTCTCCACCGGGCCGCAAACTAACGTGGCATTGCTTCTGAACAGCCATCCTGAGCTGCACGCAAAAATCGCCCGTATCGTGATTATGGGCGGTGCGATGGGCCTCGGGAACTGGACGCCCGCGGCGGAATTCAATATCTATGTCGATCCTGAAGCCGCTGAGATCGTATTCCAGTCGGGTATCCCTGTGGTGATGGCAGGTCTGGACGTCACGCATAAAGCGCAAATACATCGTGAAGATACCGAGCGATTCCGCGCTATCGGCAACCCTGTTTCGACGATCGTGGCTGAACTACTCGACTTTTTCTTTGAATATCATAAAGACGAAAAATGGGGATTCATCGGCGCGCCGCTGCACGACCCGTGTACCATTGCCTGGCTGCTGAAACCTGAACTGTTTACTACCGTTGAGCGTTGGGTTGGCGTGGAAACGCAGGGCAAATATACCCAGGGGATGACGGTGGTGGACTACTATTTCCTGAGCGGCAATAAACCTAACGCAACCGTGATGGTGGACGTTGATCGCCAGGGGTTTGTCGATTTGCTGGCAGAACGGCTGAAGTTTTACGCCTAATACACGCCGGATGGCGCTAACGCTTATCCGGCCTACAAAATCGTGCAGTTTGTAGGCCGGATAAGACGCTTCGCGTCGCCATCCGGCAATAAGCGATCACGGCTCAAACGGTCTACGCTGAAACTGGTCATGGCCGCATTTCGGGCACAGCGGCAGTACATCCGGGGTGTATACCGCTAAATGGAAGTGGCACTTCTCGCAGACCAGATTGCCCAGGCCGACCACCTCGCCGCTGTGATAAACCCCATGATGGCTAAGATCCTGGAACACTTCGCGCCATTCGAGCTGCGTTTTATCAGTAATATCGGCCAGTTCCTGCCAGATGCTCTCTTTGATAACCCGCATAAAGACGCTATCAGTCTCTTCATCGAGACTCTCTTCATAACTCAACGCAAACTCTTCCAGGTCGCGTCTGACGGCCCGGGTGACCTCTTCCACCTCGGTTCGCGTTAACTCCCCGGTCTGCATAACTCGCTGACGCGCCTGCTCCACCAGCGCATCAATATCGCGTTCGCCGTTACGCAGGCGTTCGCTCAGTGAAGCCACCAGTTCACGGTAATATTGAGCAACCTTGTTCATCACTTCACCTCCTGGGTCGTTAACTGTCTATAATAATAGACGTTATTTACGCTACGCTTTGCAAGACTGTCCACAGAGTGTGTAAATTCGTGCAAGAATTATCCTTGCGGGAATTCAACGCTGAATGCGCGAAAGGCTGTTTTGGCGCGGGCGTTTGGGCTATGCTATGCGGATCTGAAACACCACATCTAGAGCTACGTTTGTAGCTGTATTGAAAACAGGACCACTGGCTGCCATGCAAGAGCAATACCGCCCGGAAGAGATAGAATCCAAAGTACAGCTTCACTGGGATGAGAAGCGCACATTTGAAGTGACCGAAGACGAGAGCAAAGAGAAGTATTACTGCCTGTCTATGCTTCCCTATCCTTCTGGTCGACTACACATGGGCCACGTACGTAACTACACCATCGGTGACGTGATCGCCCGCTACCAGCGAATGCTGGGCAAAAACGTACTGCAGCCCATTGGCTGGGATGCGTTCGGTCTGCCTGCGGAAGGCGCTGCGGTTAAAAACAACACCGCTCCGGCACCGTGGACGTACGACAACATCGCCTACATGAAAAACCAGCTCAAAATGCTGGGCTTTGGTTATGACTGGAGCCGCGAGCTGGCGACCTGCACCCCGGAATACTACCGTTGGGAACAGAAGTTCTTCACCGAGCTGTATAAAAAAGGCCTGGTATATAAGAAAACCTCTGCAGTCAACTGGTGCCCGAACGATCAGACCGTTCTTGCCAACGAGCAGGTTATCGACGGCTGCTGCTGGCGTTGCGATACCAAAGTTGAGCGTAAAGAAATCCCGCAGTGGTTCATTAAAATCACCGCTTACGCTGACGAACTGCTGCGCGATCTGGATAACCTGGATCACTGGCCGGACACCGTTAAGACTATGCAGCGCAACTGGATCGGTCGTTCTGAAGGTGTGGAAATCACCTTCGACGTGAACGGTTACGACAACACGCTGACCGTCTATACCACCCGTCCGGACACCTTTATGGGTGCGACCTACCTGGCCGTTGCCGCAGGTCATCCGCTGGCGCAGAAAGCCGCCGCGAACAACCCTGAACTGGCCGCCTTCATTGACGAATGCCGCAACACCAAGGTTGCTGAAGCCGAAATGGCGACCATGGAGAAGAAAGGCGTCGACACTGGCTTTAAAGCCGTTCACCCGCTGACTGGCGAAGAGATCCCGGTTTGGGCGGCAAACTTTGTCCTGATGGAATACGGCACTGGCGCAGTGATGGCCGTTCCGGGTCACGATCAGCGCGACTACGAATTTGCCACCAAATATGGCCTGACCATCAAGCCGGTCATTCTGACCGCCGAAGGCGCAGAGCCGGATCTGTCGGAACAAGCTCTGACCGAAAAAGGCGTGCTGTTTAACTCCGGTGAGTTCGATGGCCTCGACTTCGAAGCTGCCTTCAACGCCATTGCTGACAAGCTGGTCGCAAAAGGCGTGGGTGAGCGTAAAGTTAACTATCGTCTGCGCGACTGGGGCGTTTCCCGTCAGCGTTACTGGGGCGCGCCGATTCCGATGGTGACGCTGGAAGACGGTACCGTGCTGCCGACACCAGAAGATCAACTGCCGGTTATTCTGCCGGAAGACGTGGTCATGGACGGCATCACCAGTCCGATCAAAGCCGATCCTGAGTGGGCGAAAACCACCATTAACGGCATGCCTGCGCTGCGTGAGACCGACACCTTCGATACCTTTATGGAGTCCTCCTGGTACTACGCGCGTTATACCTGCCCGCAGTACAACGAAGGCATGCTGGATCCAGAGGCCGCTAACTACTGGCTGCCAGTTGATATCTACATTGGCGGTATCGAACACGCCATCATGCACCTGCTCTACTTCCGCTTCTTCCATAAGCTGATGCGCGACGCGGGCATGGTCAACTCTGACGAACCGGCTAAACAACTGCTGTGTCAGGGCATGGTGCTGGCTGATGCGTTCTATTACGTCGGCGCTAACGGCGAGCGTAACTGGGTTTCTCCGGTTGATGCCATCGTTGAACGCGACGAAAAAGGTCGTATCGTGAAGGCGAAGGACGCCGAAGGCCATGAACTGGTGTATACCGGCATGAGCAAGATGTCCAAGTCCAAAAACAACGGCATCGACCCGCAGGTGATGGTTGAGCGTTACGGCGCGGACACCGTGCGTCTGTTTATGATGTTCGCCTCTCCGGCTGACATGACCCTGGAGTGGCAGGAATCCGGCGTTGAAGGGGCTAACCGCTTCCTGAAACGTGTCTGGAAACTGGTTTACGAGCATACTTCTAAAGGTGATGTTGCTGCCCTGAACGTTGCTGCTCTGAGCGAAGATCAAAAAGCGCTGCGTCGCGACGTACACAAAACTATCGCTAAAGTCACCGATGATATCGGTCGTCGTCAGACCTTTAACACCGCAATTGCGGCGATTATGGAACTGATGAACAAGCTGGCGAAAGCGCCGCAGGAAGACGAGCAGGACCGCGCCCTGATGCAGGAAGCGTTGCTGGCCGTTGTGCGTATGCTTAACCCGTTCACCCCACACGTTTGCTTCACCCTGTGGCAGGCGCTGAAAGGCGAAGGTGATATCGATAACGCACCGTGGCCAGTAGCTGACGAAAGCGCTATGGTTGAAGACTCAACGCTGGTTGTCGTTCAGGTTAACGGTAAAGTACGTGGCAAAATCACCGTTCCGGTAAACGCCACCGAAGAACAGGTTCGTGAACGTGCTGGCCAGGAACACCTGGTGGCAAAATATCTTGATGGCGTTACCGTGCGTAAAGTGATTTACGTACCGGGTAAACTCCTCAATCTGGTCGTTGGCTAAGCGCGGGAGGAAGCGTGCGACTTCTGACAACATTGTTGTTATCTCTGGCGGTGCTGGTCACCGCCGGGTGTGGTTGGCATCTGCGTAGTACTACGCAGGTTCCACCCTCAATGAAAACCATGATCCTGAACTCTGGCGATCCGAATGGTCCATTAAGCCGCGCTGTGCGTAATCAGCTGCGTCTGAACGGCGTTACGCTGCTTGAAGACGGTACCATGCGCAAAGATGTGACGTCCTTACGCCTTGGCGCGGTCAGCATTTCGCAGGATACGGCGTCGGTATTCCAGAATGGTCAAACGGCTGAATACCAGATGGTGATGTCCGTAAGCGCTACTGTACTGATTCCGGGACATGATATTTACCCCATCAGCGCCAAAGTTTATCGTTCGTTCTTTGACAACCCACAGGCTGCACTGGCGAAGGATAACGAGCAGGACATGATCATCAAAGAGATGTACGACAAAGCGGCAGAACAGTTGATTCGTAAGCTGCCAAGTGTACATTTGGCCGATACTCAGTCATCCAGTGTGGATGCTGAGCCAGCAGCGACGAAACCTGCAGCGCCTGCGTCATCTCCGGCGCGTGTTTCCACCACGCTGGGTAACTGATGCTCAAGCTGTACCCTGAACAACTCCGCGCACAGCTCAATGAAGGGCTGCGCGCGGCGTATTTACTACTGGGCAACGATCCCCTTTTATTGCAGGAAAGCCAGGATGCCATCCGTCTGGCTGCCGCAACGCAAGGATTCGAAGAACACCACGCTTTTACTCTGGACACCAGCACCGACTGGGGAGAAATATTTTCACTCTGCCAGGCGATGAGCCTGTTTGCCAGCCGTCAAACGCTACTCCTGCAGTTGCCTGAAAATGGCCCCAATGCCGCCATTAACGAACAACTCGCTTCGCTCGTTACTTTGCTTCATGACGATCTGCTGCTGATTGTTCGCGGCAACAAACTGACTAAGGCGCAGGAAAACGGCGCATGGTATACCGGGCTGGCGAATAACGCGGTTCAGGTTAGCTGCCAGACGCCGGAACAAGCACAGCTCCCACGCTGGGTTGCCGCGAGAGCGAAACTTAACAACCTGCAACTGGATGACGCAGCCAATCAGCTATTATGCTATTGCTATGAAGGTAACCTGTTAGCACTGGCGCAAGCACTTGAGCGGTTAGCGTTGCTATGGCCTGATGGCAAACTCACGCTACCTCGCGTAGAGAAAGCCGTTAACGATGCCGCGCACTTTACCCCATTCCACTGGGTGGATGCGCTGCTGATGGGCAAAAGCAAGCGCGCGTTGCACATCCTGCAACAGTTACGCCTTGAGGGCAGCGAGCCGGTTATTTTACTGCGTACGATACAGCGCGAATTGCTGTTGCTGGTCAACCTGAAACGGCAGTCGGCCCATACGCCCTTACGCACGTTGTTTGATAAACATCGTGTGTGGCAAAATCGCCGTGGCATGATGGGAGACGCGCTTAACCGGCTAAATCCGGCACAGCTGCGTCAGGCCGTGACGCTGTTAACGCGTACGGAAATTACGCTTAAACAAGACTATGGTCAGTCAGTGTGGGCGGAACTTGAGGGACTTTCCCTTTTGCTCTGCCATAAATCGCTGGCCGATGTTTTTATTGATGGTTGATATGAAATCATTGCAGGCTCTGTTCGGCGGCACCTTTGATCCGGTGCATTATGGTCATCTTAAACCGGTTGAAATTCTGGCTAATCTGATTGGCCTTTCCCGGGTCATCATCATGCCCAATAACGTGCCGCCACATCGCGCGCAACCCGAAGCGTCCGGCGAGCAACGTAAGCGCATGGTTGAACTGGCCATTGCTGATAAGCCGCTGTTTTCTCTGGATGAACGCGAACTCAAACGCGATACCGCCTCCTACACCGCGCAAACGCTACAAGAGTGGCGTGAAGAACAAGGTCCGGACGTGCCGTTAGCGTTTATTATTGGTCAGGACTCGCTACTTACCTTTCCGTCCTGGCATGACTACGACACGATTTTGGGTAACACGCATCTTATTGTGTGCCGACGCCCGGGCTACCCACTCGAGATGGCGCAGGAAAAGCACCAGCAGTGGCTGGAGGATCATCTGACCCATTCGCCGGAAGACCTGCACAACCTGCCCTGCGGGAAAATTTACCTGGCCGAAACGCCGTGGTTTAACATCTCCGCCACGCTGATCCGCGAGCGCCTGGAAAAAGGCGAGCCGTGCGACGACTTACTGCCAGGCGCTGTGCTTGACTATATCAATCAACAAGGGTTATACCGCTAAGCGCCTTGCGTAATGCCGCCAGCAGTCGGTTATTCTCTTCCATGCTGCGAACGGCTACGCGATAATAGCGCGTATCCAGCCCCGGATAGTTAGCGCAACTGCGGATCAAAACATGTTGTTCGAGCATGGCGCGTTGCAGATCAACATCCGCCCGATCGCAGCGTAATAAACGATAATTTGCCCGGCCGGGATACACCGTCAGGCCGGACAGTTCTTGCAACTGTTGATCAAACCGCGCGCCCTCTTGCTCCAGCCATTTCCGCGTCGCCTGCTGATAGGCGCTATCGCGTAAAATAATCTCGCCTGCAAGGGCAGCAAACGCATTAATTGACCACGGCATTTGTTGGCTACGCATCCGTGCAACGGCGTGCTGGTTACTGTTGACCAGATACCCCAGACGCAATCCCGGTATCGCATAGAATTTAGTCAACGAGCGCAGCACCCAAATATGTGGATTCCCGTGCAGCAGCGGGATAAATCCCGGCTCACCGGCAATAAAATCAATAAACGCTTCATCAAGGATCAGATTGATCCCAAGCCGCTCACAACGGGTGGCGATCGCACGTAGCAGGAGGTTATCTGGCAGTAAACCGGTAGGATTGTTAGGCGTACAGAGAAACAGGCAGTCCAGCTCAGAGGTTAACGCATCAAGAATCGCCTCGGTAAGCTGCCAGCCATCCTGTTCACGCAGCGCAAATTCATGAATCGCACACTCCCCCCATTGCAACGCCCGACGATATTCCGCAAATCCGGGCGTAACGATCATCGCATGACGTGGCTTAAGGCCATGCACCAGGGTAAAAATAGACTCGGTCTCACCGTTTCCGGCCAGGATCCACGAGGCCGGGATCTGATGATGATCCGCCAACGCCGCATGCAGTTGAGCGTAATCGACATCCGGGTAACGCTCCGCGCAGTCCAGATTGTCGATAATCGCGCGTTTTAAACTTGCCGGCATACCCAACGGGTTAATATTCGCGCTAAAATCCAGCAATTGTTCAGGCGAGATACCCAACAATTCGGCGGCTTCTCGGGTATTACCACCATGCGCGCTCTTCAATAAAGACATCGTGCCGCTCCACGTAAAAAAGGGTATTTTAGTGAAAAAACTCTGCGCAATCAGGGCAAACATCATATTTTGTGCGAATAGCTTCACGAGGAAAACATGAGACTCTGGTTAGTACGGCATGGCGAAACCGACGCCAATGTCGCCGGATTATACAGCGGCCACGCCCCCACCTCGCTAACGGAGCGAGGGATCGCACAGGCGCAAACAGTGGGCAAGCTGTTACGCAATCTTCCTGTCGACAATGTTCTTTGCAGCGAACTCGAACGCGCCCGCC
>NZ_JAHLQZ010000073.1:0-18727 GCF_018919505.1 Citrobacter sp. S55_ASV_140 | reverse complement strand
TACTACCCATGGTAAACATTGTTTTCCCGAATGCTTCAGCATTCGGGGACAAGGATTTGCTGACTGATGTTATGGACTAATCTGCTATTCCTCTTTTTCTTCGTCGTCAAAATCGCGTTTTTTTATGTCATTTCTCGCTGAATTTATGTACGCAATTACTGTAATTCTGTGGTGTGATGCCGCTCTCTTATGGAGAATCAATTTCCCGCTAAAAATACTCTCAGCACTGGCATTGATCTTATCAATAAAAGGTAATGCCTTGTTTTACGTCCGAATTACAAAAAATCGTCTGATTTTACCCTACATAAAAGAACGTTAAAGCTGGAGTTGACCATGCACAAATTCACTAAAGCGCTGGCGGCCATCGGCCTGGCTGCCATTATGTCACAATCCGCTATCGCTGAGTCCATGAAGCTCGGTTTCCTGGTCAAACAACCGGAAGAACCGTGGTTCCAGACTGAATGGAAATTTGCCGATAAAGCCGGTAAAGACCTTGGTTTTGAGGTGATAAAAATCGCCGTCCCGGATGGTGAGAAAACCCTTAACGCGATTGACAGCCTGGCTGCAAGCGGTGCGAAAGGGTTTGTGATTTGTACGCCGGATCCCAAACTCGGGCCTGCCATTATGGCGAAGGCGCGCGGCTACGATATGAAAGTCATTGCTGTCGATGACCAGTTTGCCAACGCGAAAGGGAAACCGATGGACACCGTGCCGCTGGTCATGATGGCGGCAACAAAAATTGGTGAACGCCAGGGTCAGGAGCTGTACAAGGAGATGCAAAAGCGCGGGTGGGATGTGAAATCCACCGCGGTAATGGCCATTACCGCGAACGAACTGGATACCGCGCGCCGCCGCACTTCAGGCTCAATGGAAGCGCTGAAAGCTGCGGGCTTCCCGGAAAAACAGATATACCAGGTTCCAACCAAATCGAATGATATCCCTGGCGCATTCGACGCCGCCAACTCCATGCTTGTTCAGCATCCTGAAGTCAAACATTGGCTGATCGTGGGTATGAACGACAACACCGTGCTGGGCGGCGTACGTGCGACCGAAGGGCAAGGCTTTAAAGCGCCGAACGTGATCGGTATCGGTATTAACGGCGTTGACGCGGTGAGTGAACTCTCTAAAGGCGAAGCGACCGGGTTCTACGGTTCATTACTGCCAAGCCCGGACGTTCACGGCTATAAATCAAGCCAAATGCTCTACAACTGGGTAACGAAAGGTGCAGAGCCACCGATGTTTACTGAAGTGACGGATGTGGTGCTGATTACCCGCGATAACTTCAAAGAAGAACTGGCGAAGAAAGGTTTAGGCGGTAAGTAACATAAATGCCGGATGCGTCGCCAAAGCGTCTGATCCGGCCTACGAATTACGTACTCAGTAGGCCGGATAAGGCAAAGCCGCCATCCGGTATAAAGATCTGAATCACGGAGACGTTATGCAACAGTCTACCCCGTATCTCTCATTTCGCGGCATTGGCAAAACGTTCCCCGGCGTTAAAGCGCTTACGGATATCAGTTTCGATTGCTATGCCGGTCAGGTGCATGCGCTGATGGGCGAAAATGGCGCCGGAAAATCAACACTCTTAAAAATTCTCAGTGGTAACTATGCGCCAACGACGGGATCCCTGGCGATCCGCGGACAAGAAGTTTCGTTTGCGGATACCACAGCCGCGTTGAACGCTGGTGTCGCCATTATTTACCAGGAACTGCATCTCGTCCCGGAAATGACCGTTGCCGAAAATATCTATTTAGGGCAACTGCCGCATAAAGGCGGCATTGTGAATCGGTCGCTGCTGAATTATGAAGCGGGGCTACAGCTTAAGCATCTGGGTATGGATATCGATCCCGACACGCCACTGAAATACCTCTCCATTGGTCAATGGCAGATGGTAGAGATTGCAAAAGCGTTGGCGCGTAACGCCAAAATTATCGCCTTTGATGAACCGACCAGTTCCCTGTCGGCACGCGAGATTGAGAATTTGTTTCGCGTTATCCGTGAGCTGCGCAACGAAGGGCGCATCATTCTGTATGTCTCGCACCGTATGGAGGAGATTTTTGCCCTTAGCGATGCCATTACCGTATTTAAAGATGGGCACTACGTTAAAACGTTTACGGACATGCAGCAGGTCGATCACGACGCGCTGGTGCAGGCGATGGTAGGGCGTGACCTTGGTGATATTTATGGCTGGAAATCCAGGCCTTATGGCGCAGAGCGCCTGCGTTTGCATGAGGTCAAAGCCCCTGGCGTGCGCACGCCGATCAGTTTATCGGTGCGTAGCGGTGAAATCGTCGGACTGTTTGGGCTGGTGGGCGCTGGACGTAGCGAATTAATGAAAGGCTTGTTTGGCGGCACGCGTATCACCGCAGGCCAGGTGTTTATTGATGAACAGCCAATTGATATTCGCAAACCGAGCCACGCCATTGAAGCGGGGATGATGCTGTGCCCGGAGGATCGCAAAGCTGAAGGGATTATTCCGGTTCATTCGGTGCGTAACAACATCAACATTAGCGCGCGTCGTAAACATGTATTGGGGGGATGCGTGATCAATAACGGCTGGGAAGAAACCAATGCCGATCACCATATTCGTTCGCTCAACATCAAAACACCGGGGGCGGAGCAACTGATCATGAACCTCTCTGGTGGTAATCAACAGAAGGCTATTCTTGGCAGGTGGTTATCGGAAGAGATGAAAGTGATTTTGCTGGATGAACCTACCCGCGGCATTGATGTGGGCGCCAAGCATGAAATTTATAACGTGATTTATGCCCTTGCGGCGCGCGGCGTGGCCGTGCTGTTTGCATCCAGTGACCTGCCAGAAGTTCTCGGTGTCGCCGATCGTATCGTGGTGATGAGAGAAGGCGAGATTGCCGGGGAGTTACTTCATGAACAGGCGGATGAACGCCAGGCGTTGAGCCTTGCAATGCCTAAAGTCAGCCAGGCTGTGGCCTGAATAAGGAGAGTATGATGTCTTCCGTTTCTACATCGGGTTCAGGTGCTGCGAAATCGGCGCTAAATCTTGGCCGCATTTGGGATCAATACGGGATGCTGGTGGTGTTCGCGGCATTGTTCCTGGTTTGTGCCATCTTCGTGCCAAACTTTGCCACCTTCATCAACATGAAGGGGCTGGGACTGGCGGTATCGATGTCGGGTATGGTCGCATGTGGGATGCTCTTTTGCCTGGCATCCGGTGACTTCGACCTGTCCGTTGCATCCGTCATTGCCTGTGCGGGGGTTACCACTGCCGTGGTCATCAACATGACCGAGAGCCTGTGGATTGGCGTCGCTGCCGGGCTGTTGCTGGGGATTTTATGCGGTCTGGTGAATGGGTTTGTGATTGCACGGTTAAAAATCAATGCCCTGATCACCACTCTGGCGACGATGCAGATTGTCCGCGGTCTGGCCTACATTATCTCTGACGGTAAGGCGGTCGGGATTGAAGACGAGCGTTTCTTCACCCTTGGCTATGCTAACTGGTTCGGGCTGCCGGCACCTATCTGGATAACGATCGTTTGTTTCATCGTATTTGGCTTACTGTTGAATAAAACCACGTTTGGTCGTAACACGCTGGCTATTGGGGGGAATGAAGAGGCTGCGCGCCTGGCCGGGGTTCCGGTTGTTCGCACCAAGATTATTATCTTTATTCTTTCCGGTCTGGTATCCGCAATTGCCGGTATTATCCTCGCATCGCGCATGACCAGCGGTCAGCCAATGACCTCAATCGGTTATGAGCTGATCGTGATTTCTGCATGTGTATTAGGGGGCGTTTCGCTGAAAGGCGGCATCGGAAAAATCTCATATGTGGTCGCCGGGGTATTAATTCTGGGGACGGTTGAGAACGCGATGAACCTGCTGAATATCTCTCCTTTTGCACAGTACGTCGTACGTGGTCTCATCCTGCTGGCGGCGGTAATCTTCGACCGTTACAAGCAAAAAGCGAAGCGTACCATTTAATGATTTAAGCCCTAACTTTTTAGTCTAGCCTCAGCTAATCGCCAGCCGCTACCCGGCTGGCGATTGTTTTTCCAAATGGCGAGCATGGTCACACTGTCTATACTTATATCCGTCATACATCATCTATACGGCGCGATCCGCGCGGCGTACAAACCATGATGAGGAGGATAACCGGGTGACAGCATCACTGACATTACCCCCTGAACAATCTGCAAACTGTGCTTATTTTTTTGATCTCGATGGGACACTGGCTGAGATCAAGCCCTATCCTGACCAGGTCGTTGTCCCTAAGACAATCCTGCAATTATTACATCAGTTGGCGACGCATAACGCGGGTGCGCTGGCATTGATTTCAGGGCGCTCGATGGCTGAGCTTGACGGCCTCACCACTCCCTTTCGTTTTCCGCTTGCCGGAGTGCATGGGGCAGAACGCCGTGACATCAATGGTCAAACCCATATAGTGCGCCTGCCCGCGGGTATTGAACGTGAAGCCGGCGCGCTGTTACAGACGGCGTTGTCGAAACTGCCTGGCACGACGCTGGAAGCAAAAGGTATGGCTTTCGCGCTGCACTATCGCCAGGCGCCAGAGCATGAAGCAGCGCTGGTAACGCTGGCGGAATGCATCACGCATACATGGCCGCAGCTTGCATTGCAGCATGGAAAATGTGTCGTTGAAATAAAACCGAAAGGTACGAATAAAGGCGATGCAATTGCTGCATTTATGCAGGAAGCGCCTTTTGCCGGACGGATCCCCGTATTTTTCGGTGATGATCTAACGGATGAAACCGGCTTTGAGGTAGTTAACCGCGCAGGCGGTATTTCAGTGAAGGTGGGGAGCGGGGCGACGCTGGCGACATGGCGTCTGGATGGCGTCAGCGATGTCTGGCGTTGGCTGGAGCAAATTAACTCTTCGCAGCAACAATCGAATACAACAAACAACAGAAGAGGTGACTATGGGTCGTTTAGTCGTAGTATCTAATCGTATCGCCTCGCCAGATGACAAAGGGAGCGCAGGTGGGCTCGCGGTCGGTGTGTTGGGCGCGTTAAAAACTGCTGGTGGATTGTGGTTTGGCTGGAGTGGCGATATCGGTAATGAGGATAAACCGTTAAAAAAGGTCACTCGTGGCAATATTACCTGGGCCTCGTTTAATTTGAGCGAGCAGGATTATGAAGAGTATTACTGTCAGTTTTCGAATGCCGTTTTATGGCCTGCATTCCACTACCGGTTGGATTTAGTTCAGTTTCAGCGCCCGGCCTGGGAGGGGTATCAGCGGGTTAATGCCTTGCTGGTAGATAAACTGCTGCCGCTGCTGAGCGAAGATGACATTATTTGGGTTCATGATTACCACCTGTTACCGTTTGCCTACGAGTTGCGTAAACGCGGCGTGAATAATCGCATCGGTTTTTTCCTGCATATCCCTTTTCCGACGCCGGAAATTTTTAACGCGCTCCCTCCACACCAGGCTCTGCTTGAGCAGATGTGTGATTTTGATTTACTGGGTTTCCAGACCGAAAACGATCGCCAGGCTTTTCTGGACTGTCTGGCTGTCCAGACTCAGGTAACTACCCACAGCGATAAGCGCCACAAAGCATGGGATAAAGCGTTTCGCACAGAAGTGTATCCAATTGGCATCGAGCCGGAGGAAATCGCACGCCAGGCCTCAGGTCCTCTGCCGCCAAAAATGGCGCAGTTAAAGGCAGAGCTTAAGAATGTGAAGAATATATTCTCCGTTGAGCGTCTGGATTACTCCAAAGGCTTGCCAGAGCGCTTCCAGGCCTATGAGGCGCTGCTGGAGCATTACCCGCAGCACCATGGCAAAATTCGCTATACGCAGATAGCGCCAACCTCGCGCGGAGAGGTGCAGGCCTACCAGGACATTCGCCATCAACTGGAGACAGAGGCCGGGCGGATTAACGGTAAATATGGGCAGTTGGGCTGGACGCCGCTTTACTATCTGAACCAGTATTTTGACCGCAAATTGCTGATGAAAATATTCCGCTATTCTGACGTAGGGTTAGTGACGCCATTGCGCGATGGTATGAACCTGGTGGCGAAAGAGTATGTGGCTGCACAGGATCCGGCCAACCCCGGCGTTCTGGTGTTATCGCAATTTGCCGGGGCGGCGAATGAGTTAACTTCTGCGCTTATTGTGAATCCTTATGACCGGGATGAAGTGGCTGGCGCACTTAACCAGGCGCTGACAATGTCGCTTGCTGAACGTATCTCTCGTCATGCTGAAATGCTTGAGACTATCATTAAAAACGATATCGACAACTGGCAGGCGAGATTTATATGCGATCTAAGAAAAGTTACGTCGCGTCAGAGTAAGCGCCAGTTGTCAGACAGTGTGCCTTCCTGTTCGAAACTGGCGTAACGACCTGAAGACGGTATTAATCTCCAGCCAGAGGAACCAGCAGAACATCCACCTGGCTGGCGCCGACCACGCTTTTTGCTGAGCACGAAGCGCGCGAAAAGAAGCTCTGGTTATGGTTGCCGTAAATGACCAGATCGACTGCGTGTTTACGGCAAACGTCGAGAATATGTTCATTCAGTGCCCCATAGGTAATAAAAGTATGCTCGATGGGGTACTGGGCTTCTTTGCTGAGTTTATCGATAAAATCCTGGGTCTCCTCTTGCATGAGTTCACGCAGGTCTTCCAGCATGGGGGCGGCAAACTGGTTATACATTTCTGGGTCTGAGACCAATGTGATCAGGCTAATACGGGCGTTGACAGGGCGAGCGATAGAAACTGCCTTGGCTAACAATTGCTGGCTTTCAGGGGTGGCGGCAACCGCCACCAGAATGTGCGCATAGCTCATAACTCGCTCCTTTTTTTCAAGAATTATGAGAGAACTTTTCTGCTTTACTCAGCTTACTCCATACTGCAACGTTTCTCCCCAGGATAGTGTGAATCCCATCATTATTATTCATTAATTATTCTTATAAATAGAATAATCGCTTCATATAAATTGCAAATAGGTTCTGGTCACTTAAGTAAAACTCACCGCCAATGAAAACAATGTGTTAATAAAAAATAAACAAATATTAACATTTGACGGGTTATCACTGCGCGGTATTAATTAATCACCCTTAATATTTAAGTTATTGTTTATAAACAATTTAATTGAAAAGTCGTTTTACATAAAATATGTGATCCAGCTCGCTATTTCATAGTGTGATATTAACGTTTGTGAACAAAATACTATTCGCTTTTATTGCAAGAATATTCGTACGCCAGGAATCGAAAAGATGAATGTCGGTTTAAAAAATAGGCAAAGTAAAAGCTACGCTGATGGATTTATGTTAAGTGTTTAGCTGATTTATGTGATCTGCGTCACATATTCTTTAAATTCGCAGCACGGTTCCGTTGTATGTGTAACTGGCGGCGGGTAGAGTTGCGTCGAATTAGGAAAAATCTTAGACAATTGTAAGAATTGATGTGAGCTTGTAAGAAGTGCGCATTCTTCAAAAGGGCTGATTTACACAACGTGTATGTGTCGTCACGCTGCTATGTATTTGACCTTTTGCTTTTTTTTTACCGGGACTTCCCGGCGACATCACGGGGTGCGGTTTTACCGCATGAAAATAATGTTGGTTATTATGGATGCAAATAATGCATACATCCGAGTTGCTGAAACACATTTATGACATCAATTTGTCATATTTATTGCTTGCACAACGTTTGATCGTTCAGGACAAAGCATCTGCGATGTTTCGCCTTGGTATCAGCGAAGAGATGGCGGACACGTTGGCAACATTAACTCTTCCTCAAATGGTCAAACTGGCTGAAACAAACCAACTGGTGTGTCACTTCCGTTTCGACGATCACCAGACTGTTACTCGCCTGACGCAAGACTCCCGCGTTGACGATCTCCAGCAAATTCATACCGGCATCATGCTTTCTACGCGACTGTTAAGCGACATCGATGATGCCGCGCGCAAGAAAAGGGCTTGATGATGAGCGAAAAAAGCATTGTTCAGGAAGCGCGTGATATCCAGTTGGCAATGGAATTAATCACATTGGGCGCCCGTTTGCAAATGCTGGAAAGCGAAACGCAATTAAGTCGTGGTCGTCTTATCAAGCTGTACAAAGAATTACGCGGCAGTCCTCCGCCAAAAGGGATGCTTCCTTTCTCCACCGATTGGTTTATGACGTGGGAACAAAATATCCATGCCTCGATGTTTTGCAATGCATGGCAATTCCTGCTCAAAACAGGGTTGTGTAGCGGTGTGGATGCCGTAATTAAAGCGTATCGTTTATATCTTGAGCAGTGTCCGCAGCAGGAAGATGGTCCACTGCTGGCGTTAACTCGCGCATGGACGCTGGTACGTTTTGTCGACAGCGGATTGCTGGAATTGTCCACATGCAACTGCTGCGGCGGGAACTTTATCACCCACGCACACCAACCCGCAGGCAGCTTTGCCTGCAGTTTATGCCAGCCGCCATCACGGGCCGTAAAAAGACGTAAACTTTCCCAGAATGCTGCCGATATTATTCCACAACTGCTGGATGAACAGATCGAACAGGCTGTTTAACTGATACGGTGTGGATAAACACTCCAGCAGCGGTAAGCGATTACCGCTGCTTTTTTTTGTCCTGACCTCAAGTTAACTTCCCGACTGCGCATCCTGTCATAGTCAATTGCGAAAGGATGATGTCGTGCTTATCTTATTAGGTTACCTGGTTGTTATTGGTACAGTTTTCGGCGGTTACATGATGACCGGCGGACACCTTGGGGCACTCTATCAACCGGCTGAGCTGGTGATTATCGGTGGCGCAGGTATTGGGGCATTCATCGTCGGCAATAACGGAAAAGCCATTAAGGGAACGATGAAAGCGATCCCGATGCTTTTCCGTCGTTCGAAATACACCAAAGCGATGTATATGGATCTGCTGGCGCTGCTATATCGCCTGATGGCCAAGTCACGTCAGCAGGGCATGTTCTCGCTCGAACGTGACATCGAAAACCCTAAAGAGAGTGAAATCTTCGCCAGCTATCCACGCATTCTTGCGGATGCCGTGATGCTTGATTTTATTGTCGATTATCTGCGACTGATCATCAGCGGCAACATGAATACGTTTGAGATTGAAGCGCTGATGGACGAAGAAATTGAGACTCATGAGAGCGAAGCCGAAGTTCCGGCTAATAGCCTGGCGATGGTTGGCGACTCGCTACCGGCATTCGGGATTGTGGCGGCGGTCATGGGCGTTGTCCATGCGCTGGCTTCCGCCGATCGCCCGGCGGCTGAACTGGGTTCGCTGATTGCGCATGCGATGGTGGGGACATTCCTCGGTATTTTACTGGCCTATGGCTTTATTTCTCCACTTGCCAGCGTCCTGCGTCAGAAAAGCGCTGAAACCACCAAGATGATGCAGTGCGTGAAGATAACGCTGCTCTCCAACCTGAATGGTTACGCCCCGCCGATTGCCGTCGAATTTGGTCGTAAGACATTGTATTCCAGCGAACGTCCTTCGTTTATCGAACTGGAAGAGCATGTTCGTGCGGTGAGAAATCCAGCTGCGCAGCAGACGACCGAGGACGCATGAAAAATCAGGCCCATCCCATTATCGTCGTAAAGCGACGCAAACATAAAGGTCACGGTGGTGGGGCGCATGGTTCGTGGAAAATCGCCTACGCCGATTTTATGACCGCGATGATGGCCTTCTTTCTGGTGATGTGGCTCATTTCCATCTCCAGCCCTAAAGAATTGATCCAGATTGCCGAATATTTCCGTACTCCACTGGCTACCGCGGTGACAGGCGGCAATCGTATTTCGAATAGCCAAAGCCCCATCCCTGGTGGAGGGGATGATTACACCCAGCAGCAGGGAGAAGTGCACAAGCAGCCGAATATTGATGATTTGAGAAAACGCATGGAGCAAAGCCGTTTAAGCAAACTTCGCGGCGATCTCGATCAATTGATTGAATCGGACCCTAAACTGCGTGCGCTGCGCCCGCATTTGAAAATTGATTTAGTTCAGGAAGGGCTGCGTATTCAGATTATCGACAGTCAGAACCGACCAATGTTTAAGACCGGCAGTGCTGAAGTTGAGCCGTATATGCGCGATATCCTGCGGGCCATTGCGCCAGTGCTCAACGGCATCCCTAACCGAATCAGTCTTTCCGGACATACAGACGATTACCCTTACGCCAACGGTGAGAAAGGGTACAGCAACTGGGAACTGTCTGCCGATCGCGCTAATGCGTCGCGCCGCGAGCTGGTTAGCGGCGGTCTGGATGATGGAAAAGTATTACGGGTGGTAGGCATGGCCGCCACGATGCGTCTGAGCGATCGCGGTCCTGAGGACGCCATCAACCGCCGTATTAGCCTGCTGGTTCTCAATAAGCAGGCAGAAGAGGCCATTTTGCATGAAAACGCTGAAAGCCAGAATGAGCCGGTAAGTGTCTTACAACAGCCAGCGGAACTTCCGCCGGCAAGCGTTCCCACATCGCCACCAGCCAATCCGAGGTGATAGCGTGAGCATGGATATTAGCGATTTTTATCAGACTTTTTTTGATGAAGCCGACGAACTGTTGGCCGACATGGAGCAACACCTGCTCGATTTGGTTCCTGAAGCCCCGGATTCCGAACAGCTGAATGCCATTTTTCGTGCCGCGCACTCGATAAAAGGCGGGGCGGGCACCTTCGGCTTTACCATTTTGCAGGAAACGACCCATCTGATGGAAAACCTGCTGGATGAAGCACGGCGTGGCGAGATGCAGCTTAATGCCGACATTATCAACCTGTTTTTGGAAACGAAAGATATTATGCAGGAACAGCTCGACGCCTATAAAAACTCAGAAGAGCCGGATGCCGCCAGCTTTGAGTACATTTGTAATGCGTTACGACAGTTAGCGCTTGAAGCAAAAGGTGAAACCTCAGCCGCGCTCGTCAATACCGCAAAGCTGAGCGTTGTTGACGGGGCGGCGATGCAGGAAGAAACCGTTGCCAATCCCGCTCCGGCCAGTAAAGAGGTCAAGAAACGGATTATTCTCTCGCGCCTGAAATCCAGTGAAGTCGATCTGCTGGAAGAGGAGCTAGGAAATCTGGCGACCTTAACCGACGTGGTGAAAGGAAGCGATACGCTGTCTGCAACACTGGATGGCAACCTTGCGGAAGATGACATTATTGCGGTGCTTTGCTTCGTAATTGAAGCGGATCAGATTGAATTCGAAACCGTCAGCGCAGCGCCCGTGGCGGTTGATGCGAAAGCGGAAACTGAAGCGGTAGCCGTAGTCGCGACGCCGCAGCCGGTTGCCGTCGCGCCTGCGGTTAAAACCGCCGCCAGTGAAGCGCCACACGCCCGCGCGGAACGTGATAAGCCTGCCCGCGCCAGTGAATCAACCAGCATCCGCGTAGCGGTTGAGAAGGTTGATCAGCTCATTAACCTGGTCGGTGAACTGGTTATCACCCAGTCAATGCTGGCCCAGCGTTCTAATGAACTGGATCCGGTCAATCACGGCGATCTCATCACCAGCATGGGGCAGTTACAACGTAACGCCCGTGATTTGCAAGAGTCGGTGATGTCGATTCGTATGATGCCGATGGAGTACGTGTTCAGCCGTTTCCCACGCCTGGTCCGCGACCTGGCGGGTAAATTGGGTAAACAGGTTGAGCTGACGCAGGTGGGGAGTTCAACAGAACTCGATAAAAGCCTGATTGAACGCATCATCGATCCATTGACGCACCTGGTGCGTAACAGTCTGGACCACGGTATTGAACTGCCGGAAAAACGTCTCGAAGCCGGGAAAAGCCCCATCGGCAATCTGACGCTTTCCGCCGAACACCAGGGCGGGAATATTTGTATTGAAGTGACCGATGATGGCGCTGGTCTGAACCGCGAACGAATCCTCGCCAAAGCCATCTCCCAGGGGATGCCGATCCACGAAAACATGAGCGATGACGAAGTCGGTATGCTGATTTTCGCCCCGGGCTTCTCGACGGCTGAACAGGTGACGGATGTCTCTGGTCGCGGTGTGGGGATGGACGTGGTGAAGCGAAATATCCAGGAGATGGGCGGCCATGTTGAGATCCAATCGAAGCAAGGACAGGGGACGACCATCCGAATTTTGCTGCCGCTGACCTTGGCGATCCTTGACGGGATGTCCGTACGCGTGGCGGACGAAGTCTTTATTCTGCCGCTGAATGCCGTGATGGAGTCACTGCAACCGCGCGAAGAAGATCTCCATCCGCTGGCCGGAGGAGAGCGCGTTCTGGAAGTGCGTGGCGAATATTTGCCGCTGGTTGAATTGTGGAAAGTCTTCGAAGTTGAAGGCGCAAAAACCGAAGCAACGCAGGGCATCGTGGTGATTTTACAAAGCGCAGGTCGTCGCTATGCGCTGCTTGTCGATCAGTTAATTGGCCAACACCAGGTGGTGGTCAAAAACCTGGAAAGCAACTACCGCAAAGTGCCAGGTATTTCTGCTGCAACGATTCTCGGCGACGGTAGCGTCGCGTTGATTGTTGATGTGTCTGCATTGCAGGGGTTAAACCGCGAACAACGTGTGGCGATCACAGCCGCCTGATTGAGTAAGAAAGGGAATAATATGACCGGTATGAGTAATGTAACTAAACTGGCCGGCGAACCGTCAGGTCAGGAATTCCTCGTGTTTACGCTGGGGGATGAAGAGTACGGTATCGATATCCTGAAAGTGCAGGAAATTCGTGGTTACGATCAGGTAACCCGCATTGCTAACACGCCAGCGTTTATCAAAGGCGTTACAAACCTGCGCGGTGTGATTGTGCCGATTGTTGATCTGCGCGTGAAGTTTAGCCAGAGCGATGTGGATTACAACGAAAACACTGTGGTGATTGTACTGAATCTGGGGCAACGGGTGGTTGGGATTGTGGTTGACGGCGTATCTGACGTGCTGTCGCTGACAACCGATCAAATCCGACCGGCACCGGAATTCGCGGTCACGCTGTCAACGGAATATCTGACGGGTCTGGGCGCGCTGGGAGAGAGGATGCTGATTCTGGTCAACATTGAGAAACTGCTGAACAGCGAAGAGATGGCGTTGTTAGATATTGCCGCCGCTCATATGGCGTAAATAAGTAAACATATTATCCGGCCTACAATAATTGCTGTTGTAGGCCGGATAGGCGTAGCGCATCCGACACCTTTCCTTCTTACGCTTCCCGTTCAACCAGTTCCGGTTCTTCTTCCAGTAAACCTTCATCCTGTGCCAGCATCGCCGTTGCAATCCCGTTACCTAATACGTTGATCGCTGAGCGCCCCATATCGAGGAAATGGTCGATACCCATCAGTAACAAAATTCCTGCAACCGGAATATTAAAGCTTGGGATGGTTGCCGCCAGCACCACCAGCGCAGAACGCGGTACACCGGCAATCCCTTTGGACGCCAGCATCAGGGTCAACATCAGGACGGTGATTTCTGCAAAGGAGAGATGGATATTGTAGGCCTGTGCGATAAACATAGAAGCAAATGAGCAGTAGACCATAGAACCCACCAGGTTAAACGAATAACCGATAGGCAGTACAAATGACACGATATTAGGCGAGCAGCCAAATTTGGTTAATTGCTCCAGCGTTTTCGGATAAGCGGCTTCGGAACTGCTGGTGGTGAAGGCGACCAGCACCGGGTCTTTCAGCATGCTGACCAGACGGAACACCTCTTTTTTCAGCATCACATAACCCACGGCCAGCAGGACCAGACAGGTCAGCAAAATGGCCACATAATAACCGCCAATGAACGACGCGTAGTTGAGCAGGATCCCCAGGCCCTGGGTGGAGATAACGGAAGATATTGCGGCAAAAATAGCCAGCGGCGCAACATACATCACGTAACCGGTCACCTTCAGCATAATGTGGGAGACGACATCCAGCGCGGCAACCAGCGGGGCGTTAAATTTTTCGCCGAGCGAAGCACCACCGATGCCGAAGAACATCGAGAACACGACGATTTGCAGAATCTCATTGTTGGCCATCGCCTCAGCGATGCTGGTGGGAATGGTATGCGTCAGAAAACCTTTCAGGCTCATACCCCCTACGGCCAGGCCGGTATCGGTGGCTTCCAGCGGGATCGCCAGGTTCAGGCCGCTGCCGGGTTGTTCGAGGGAGACCACAAACAGACCGACCAGAATAGACAGAATAGAAGAGCTGATAAACCAGATCATCGCTTTGCCACCCACGCGCCCGATGGTTGAGGTTTCGCCCAGGCGCATAATACCCACGGTCAGGGTGCTGAAGACTAAAGGCGCAATCACCATCTTAATCAGGCGCAAAAAGATGTCGGTGAGAAGCGTAATATTTTCGGCCCAGGCGGTAACAACGCCGGGCGAGGCATAAGAGTGGATCCCTGCACCCGACAGGATCCCCGCCAGCATGAAGATCACAATAAACAACGTGAGTTTGTTTGCATTTGCCACTAAAAAGCCCTCAGTAAGGATTTAACATTTATTGTTCGGTTACTCATTTTTTATACTTATTAAGTGGTAACGAAATATTCATCATATAAATTGGATTAAAGCGTAATCGGATACAACTTTTTTTAATTTTTTATTCATTTTGTTGTGGTATTTAGGAAGAGGATATGTGATCTGAATCACGAAAAAGTGCCTGATTGTTCTCATCTGACCTTAAAAACAGGCAGATATGAATGTTATTTACATGATAATTATGATGTTTTTATGTGAATAATTTGTGGTGGCTGTTTAACTGCTGCTCAGTGGTTCTGCCTGACTGTATTTCCCTCCCGTATTTCCCTTTCGCAAACGTAAAGTTATCTCAGCGAGTGCCGATAACGTTGATAACTCGTTTTCAGGAAGGTGCCTTATGTTTAACCGTATCCGCGTTGTCACAATGCTGATGATGGTGCTGGGGGTTTTCGCACTGCTACAGCTTGTTTCCGGTGGTCTGTTGTTTTCTTCATTGCAGCAGAATCAGCAAAGTTTTGTTATTTCTAACGATCTTCGACAGCAGCAAAGCGAACTCACCTCGACATGGGATCTGATGCTGCAAACACGAATTAATTTAAGCCGTTCTTCCGCGCGTATGATGATGGATGCGTCCAATCAGCAAAGCAGCGCGAAAAACGATCTGCTAAAGAATGCGAAAGCATCGCTGGCGCAGGCAGAAACGCATTACGCAAAATTTAAAAACATCACGCCGTTGCCGGAGATGGCAGAAGCCAGCGGCAACGTTGATGAGAAGTATCAGCAGTACCATGCGGCCTTAGCAGAACTGGTCCAGTTTCTGGAAAACGGCAATATGGACGCCTATTTCGCGCAACCTACTCAGGGAATGCAAAACGCGCTCGGCGAGGCGTTGGGCAAGTATGCCAGCGTGAGCGAGAAGCTTTACGTTCAGGCATTCGATCAAAGCGCGCGTGATTACCACTTCGCCCAATGGCAGCTCGGCATTCTGGCCGTGGTGCTGGTGCTGATTCTGGTGGTGGTGTGGTACGGCATCCGTCATACCTTGCTCAACCCTCTGGCGCGCGTTATTGCTCATATCCGTGAGATCGCCAGCGGTAATTTAACCGCGACGTTGACGGTCCACGGACGTAACGAAATTGGTGAGCTGGCCAGTACGGTTGACCATATGCAGCGTTCGCTGACGGAAACCGTCACCCTGGTACGTGAAGGTTCTGATGCGATTTATTCCGGTACCAGCGAAATTGCCAGTGGTAACACCGATCTTTCATCCCGTACTGAGCAACAGGCATCTGCGCTGGAAGAGACCGCCGCCAGCATGGAACAACTGACCGCAACCGTGAAGCAAAACGCGGATAACGCGCGTCAGGCTTCTCAATTGGCGAAAAGCGCCTCTGATACCGCACAACATGGCGGCAAGGTGGTTGATCGCGTGGTGAACACCATGCATGAAATTGCCGATAGCTCGAAGAAAATTGCCGACATCATCAGCGTCATCGATGGCATTGCTTTCCAGACCAATATTCTCGCACTGAATGCGGCGGTTGAAGCGGCGCGTGCCGGTGAGCAAGGGCGTGGTTTTGCTGTGGTCGCAGGCGAAGTGCGTAATCTGGCGAGCCGTAGTGCGCAGGCGGCGAAAGAGATCAAAGCATTGATTGAAGACTCTGTTTCCCGAGTGGATACCGGTTCTGTCCTGGTAGAGAGCGCCGGGGAAACTATGAATGACATCGTCAATGCGGTGACGCGGGTGACCGACATTATGGGGGAAATCGCCTCCGCTTCAGACGAACAGAGCCGCGGGATAGATCAGGTTGCGCTCGCAGTATCTGAAATGGATCGTGTGACGCAACAGAACGCCTCGCTGGTTCAGGAATCGGCCGCCGCAGCGGCAGCGCTCGAAGAACAGGCCAGTCGCTTAACCCAGTCGGTGTCGATTTTCCGTCTCGCGTCACGCCCGACGTCGGCTAAACCCCGTGATACGCGGTTACCTGCGGCGGCGACTGCGACTGCATCATCTCCGCGCCAGAATAGTGAACAAGATACGAATTGGGAAACATTTTGACTGGTAGTTAAACCGCGGCCTGCGCCGCCCGATGGGAGCGTTGATGTTTAATCGTATTCGAATTTCGACCACGCTGTTTTTGATTTTAATCCTCTGCGGTGTTTTGCAGATTGGCAGTAATGGCTTGTCCTTCTGGGCATTTCGGGACGGTTTTCAAAACCTGAATCAGGTCGAACGGAGTAACCAACAACGCGCTGCGCTGGCCCAAACCCGCGCTGTGTTATTACAGGCCAGTACGGCCCTTAATAAGGCAGGAACGCTGACTGCACTGAGCTATCCGCCAGAGGATATCAAAGCCTTGATGACGCTTGCGCGTGATAGCCTGGCGCAGTCCGAGTCAATGTTTAAACGCTTTATGGCGACGTCGGATACCACAGAACAAGAGAAGACGCTGATTGGCGCGACGGAGAAAAGCTTTAGCCAATGGCACAGCGATCTGGTTCATCAGGCAACCTGGCTTGAGAACAACCAATTGTCAGATTTTCTGACCGCGCCGGTGCAGGCTTCGCAGGCTGCTTTTGATGCGAATGTTAATGCGTGGCAGAGCAACATCGACCGCGTGTTGCACACAGCAGGGGATCTCAGCCAGCGAAATTATCATATGTCGGGGATGATTTTCGCCGTCATGGTGGTACTGGCGGTGCTGTTAACCAGTGCGGCGTTGTACTGGTCGCGCAAGATGATTGTCCAGCCGATGGCGATTATCGGCAGCCATTTCGACAGCATTGCCGCAGGTAACCTGGCACGGCCTGTAGCAGTTTATGGTCGCAATGAGATCTCGGCCATTTTTGCCAGTCTGAAGAAGATGCAGCAGGCGCTGCGTGAAACAGTGAGTGAAGTTCGCCAGGGTAGCTCAGCCATGCACAGTGGCATTTCAGAGATCGCGATGGGCAATAACGATTTGTCTTCACGAACTGAACAGCAGGCGGCTGCACTGGCGCAAACGGCCGCCAGTATGGAACAACTCACTGCCACCGTTGGGCAGAATGCGGATAACGCGCGCCAGGCTTCAGGAATTGCTAAAAATGCGGCAGACACAGCCCATAAAGGCGGCGAACAGACGTCGCGGGTCGCCAGTACTATGCATGAGATTTCCGCCAGCTCGCAGAAAATTGGCGACATTATCGGGGTGATTGACAGCATTGCCTTTCAGACCAATATCCTGGCGCTGAATGCCGCTGTAGAGGCTGCCCGAGCGGGGGAACAGGGGCGCGGTTTTGCCGTTGTTGCTGGAGAAGTGCGCAATCTGGCCAGCCGGAGCGCACAGGCAGCAAAGGAAATTAAGGGACTGATTGAGGAATCTGTCACCCGGGTTCATCAGGGATCGCAGTTGGTCGATATGGCGGCGCGCACGATGACAGAAATTGTCAGCTCTGTGACCCGGGTGAACGACATCATGGGGGAGATTGCCTCGGCGTCTGATGAACAGCGCAGAGGTATTGAACAGGTGGCGCAGGCCGTCAGCCAGATGGACTCCGTGACGCAGCAAAACGCCGGGCTGGTGGAAGAAGCCGCATCCGCCACCGGACAACTCGCCACGCAGGCCGATCATCTTTCTGCCTGTGTCGCATTTTTTAAGCTTGAAGAGCAAAACGTAGCAAAACAAGAGTTGGCGCAACCGCAGGTTGTGCCCGTTGTATCCTGAATGTGATTGAGAAGGCGCTATGACATCATCTCTGCCCTCCGGGCAAACGTCATTATTGTTACAGATGACACAGCGCCTCGCGCTGTCTGACGCGCATTTTCGTCGGATATGTCAATTAATCTACCAGCGTGCGGGGATCGTACTGGCCGACCATAAGCGGGACATGGTTTATAACCGCCTGGTCCGCCGCCTGCGAACCCTGGGTCTGGATGACTTTGGTCGCTATCTCAGCATGCTGGAAGCTAACCAGAACAGTGCTGAGTGGCAGGCTTTTATTAATTCTCTGACCACCAACCTGACCGCGTTTTTTCGCGAAGGGCATCATTTTCCGGTGCTGTCGGATCATGCTCGTCGGCGTAGCGGTGAATACCGCGTCTGGAGCGCGGCGGCGTCAACCGGAGAAGAGCCGTACAGCATCGCCATTACGCTCGCCGATACCTTAGGTATGGCGCCGGGCCGCTGGCGTGTTTTTGCCAGCGACATTGATACCGAAGTGCTGGAAAAGGCGAGAAGCGGTATTTACCGCCTTGATGAGCTAAAGACGCTGTCACCCCAGCAGTTGCAGCGTTATTTCATGCGCGGCACCGGACCGCATGAAGGGCTGGTACGCGTCCGGCAGGAACTGGCGGGGCATGTTGAATTTTCCAGCGTGAATTTACTGGATAAGC
>NZ_JAHLQZ010000072.1:0-18815 GCF_018919505.1 Citrobacter sp. S55_ASV_140 | reverse complement strand
CGCTGGTATTACTTGATGAGATGCGGGCCGCAGGCGTGAATCGTTTTATTTTTAGCTCATCGGCCACGGTATACGGTAATCCGGAAAGCGTGCCGCTAAGCGAGCAGTCGCGCACGGGCGGTACGACCAATCCGTACGGCACGTCTAAATTAATGGTCGAACAGATTCTGGCCGATTTTTCACGCGCACAGCCCGATTTTCGCATCACCTGCCTGCGCTATTTTAACCCGGCCGGAGCCCATCCATCGGGTCGAATTGGTGAAGATCCTAACGGTATTCCCAATAATCTGGTCCCGTATATCTCCCAGGTCGCGATTGGTAAACTTGAGACCGTGTCGGTATACGGTAATGACTACCCAACCTCCGACGGTACTGGCGTTCGTGATTATATACACGTCATGGATCTGGCGACCGGCCACTTAGCCGCGTTGGATTCCCAGAACAAAGGCGCCGCTTACAAGGTGATTAATCTTGGTACCGGAGTCGGGTACTCCGTACTTGACCTCATTGAGGCGTTTGAAAAAGCGGCGCAGACAAAAATTAATTATCAGTTTGTCGCCAGAAGACCCGGAGACATCGCCGAGTGTTGGTCAGACCCTTCTCTGGCGCGAAAAGAGTTAGGCTGGCAGGCTATCTATAGCCTTGATGAAATGATGCGCGACACGTGGAACTGGCAAAAAAATAACCCGAATGGTTATAACCTGTGATGTTCTCAGCCACGAGCCTGGTCGCCAGGCTCGTGGCTTTACCAGGCTAGCGTGACGTTATTGTTGATACACGATACCAGCCGTTGCTCTGCTTCCCTTCATTGGCCAGGTTGATTCTCGCGGCGCCGGATTTATCCAGCATCGCAACCTCAATCGCATATTGCCCTTTCGCCAACTGCTCCGGCATAGGCAGCGCATAACTAACCTGATGAATTCCAGGGAGCCAATGTCGTATATCATCCGCCGCATTGCCCTGCGCCACCACCTTATTAGCACTGTCTACTACACGAAATGCCAGCGTATAGGACAGATAGATCGGTGCCACTCCATCGTTATACCAGGTACTGTTCAACGTCAGAGTTTGTCCACTGTTCCACACTGACTCATGGCTCAGGGACGCTAAGCGAAATCGGTAGCCCAGTTTGGTCAGCGCATCGTCGACAATCGGTCGATAATCGCTGGGTATCGCTCTCGATTTCAGGTTGATGGTACTGGCATGCTGCTTGAGCGCCCAGTCAAAAATCCCTTGCACTTCGGCGCGCGTATAATGAAAAGAATTCTTCCAGTCCTGCATATACGAACAGATTTCCAGACTCACCGGCGCGCGTTTCCAGGCATCGTTAAACCCTGCATAACTTTGCTGCGCTGCCAGTAATCGCTGAGGATAGTCATCTTGCATATGATTCCACGAGTCTGAAAACACGCGCAGGTCGCCCCAACAGTCCGCTCGCCACCCGGCCCCACGCGCCACCGCATTTGCCAGGCTTTGCCCACCGCTTATCAGCATAATTTTGGGCGTTTTGGGAAAGGCAGAAAAGTGCATCGCAACGTAGCGATCCAACTGTCCGGTGGTGTATCGCTGCATGAGTGACTGCAGGTCGGGGAAGTTGCTGTTATGCCACTCTCCCCACGACCCCACCATGCCGATATCAACAAAAGCGAGATTCTCATTACCATCGTAGCGCTGACCCAATGCGTTGAGCAGTCGCTGGCTGTATTCGATAAACAAAGCGTCATCTAAATCCGGCACAAACGTCTTATTATCAGACGTCCAGGTCCCTTTTACGCCTTTTTTAATCAGCCAGTCGGGAATTTTAGTGCCATCCCCCGGGTCGGCAAGCGCCATAAATCGTAGCCCGACATTCATCGCGGGACGCTGCGCCGCTGCGTATTTAAAGGCATCATCCACCAGCGCAAAATTGTACTGGCCCTCAACAGGTTCCAGATCTCGCCAGTAAAATCGCTCATATTCGAACCCGGTATTGGGATAATCCGCCAGACTCAGCGTTTCACCGTATCCCTGATGAAAACTGGCAACGCCAATCCCCGGATTAGTTAACGGCCCCGTCAATGCTTTGGGGGTTACGGTCGTTAATGCGGCCATGACCGACAGCGGGAGGAACATACCCAATAGCGCAGAAACCCATTTACTCTTCATCGCAGTAACGCCCCCCACTGGTTTAATCACGCTAGTGGTTTTTCAGATTTAACCACCAGTCCCAAATACCGACGTGAAAATTTTGGAATACATCAATACCTAACGCTGATTTGATCATATACAACGTCAGCAATACGCAGCAGGTGACGAACAGCACGGCGATCAACAGCAAAAAAGTGAGCAAGATCCGCGACAAGGTCGATTCCTGGCGATGCTGGCGGCGTAAATCTCTGCCAAACAAAAAAACCAGATAAAAACGTTTACTGAAAAAAGGAAAACTCCGGCGAATATCAATCTGATGCCGTGACGCCAATGTCGAGGCCAGGATCGCGTTTTCTACCCCTGCTTTTTGTTCCGGGGTCAACCCCGCCGCTATTTGCTCATCAAGGTGAGCGTAGAATCGCTCGATGACGGGAGGACGATTTTGAGGACTGGTCAAAATTAACCTATATCTTTATCAATTGAGTGATAGACGTTGACTGTCTTTTTGGCGATTTCATACCAATTATAGTTTTGCAAATATACACGATAGTCCACGCGATTGGCTGTCACCCACTGGGTTAATTTCTCGGCCAGACTGTTCACATCCCCGACCTTAAAATAGGCTGCGGCAGGTAGCTGAACTTCCAGGTTCGCCGGAATATCACTGACCACGGCGGGAAGAGAAAAGGACATCGCTTCCAGCAACGCAATAGGCAGACCTTCGTGATATGAAGGCATCACAAACAGTTTCGCCTGTGAAAATACCGCCTGCAGCTCATCACCGCGTAAAAATCCGGTCATCACGACGCCTGGCGTGTCGGCGGCCTGCTTTTTGAGGCGAATGCTGTATTCAGTCGGATGATCCGCATCGCCAATTAACACCAGCGGCATGGTCAAACCGCTTTGTTGATAAGCGGCGATGGCGTCATGCATCCCTTTTTCTTCGACAAATCGTCCAACCACCACAAGATAATTTTTCGGCTGTAGCCTAAAGCGGGAAAGCGTATTTTCGATAGTCAGCTCCGATAATAACCGCGGATCGTTCACGCCATTGTGAATTAAATGCGCGTCACAGCGACCATGTTTTTTCTGGATCAGTTGATTAATCACCTCAGAAATCACAATCACCTCGTTGGCGTATCTCACCGCCCAGCGTTCACCCAGCAACAGTATTTTTTTGGCAATGAAACCCCATTTCTGACGATCGTAGTCAGGCCCATGGTGGGTAAAAACGACCTTTTTGCCTAAAACACGTAATAATGGGATCACAAGGCCTGGTCCGATAGCATGCACATGCACAATATCCGAATGGTCGAAAACTGTCCTCAATGCCGCCAAAACGGAATGAACAATAGCTTCCAGCGAACGTTTTTTGGGCGCCCACAGCGCATAGGTTTCGACTTTCTTATACGTTGACCGTTTGTAATTCACATACGGTGAGCGAGCGATAACACAAATATCAACATCGAGCTGCTGCTTAATAGCAGGATAAAGATTCTGGCAGTGTGTCTCCACGCCGCCCAACACATCCGGAATACCTCGTGTGCCAAAAACCGTTATTTTTTTCATACTATGGCCTGCTCAGCAGTTCTTTATACAGCGCCAGTAAGGTATCCATATGTTTACTTAGCGCATATTTTTCACTTAACCGCGCACGACCATGTAACCCCATAACCCGCGCTTTCTCTGGTGCGTCAGCCAGCGTATCCATCGCATTCGCCAACGCTTGCGCATTGCCCGGCTCGAATAAAATCCCTTCGATACCGTCACGAATTTGTTCCGGGATCCCGCCAATGCGCGATCCAATCACCGGCTTACCTAAAGCCATCGCTTCTAATATCGCCATGGAACAGTTTTCATAACATTCAGAAGGAAGGATCACCGCCCGCGCATGCTTAATAAGCTTATCGAGAGCCTCCCCTTGCTGCACATAACCTAAAAACTCGACATCCGGGTATTGGGCGACTAACTCGTCATGTAGCGGACCGTGGCCCACAATTTTTAACGGTGCCTTGTTCTGCATTTTCTTATGTGCCGCCAGCAGCGTTGCCACCCCTTTTTCACGGCTCAGCCGACCAAAGAACAACATATAACCTTCATCGCTTGTCTCATCCAGAGGACGGCTGTCATCGACCCCATTAACGATCACATCAATGCGGGAATTCGGCAGCGTACGCAACAACACGCCGCGTAAAAAAACGCTTGGCGAAACAATTACATCCAACGTCTGGTAATTTTGCGCAATGTATTGCCAGGTTGCCTCCAGAGAGAGCAATAAGCTTTTTGAGGCGGAACCTTCCTGGCAACGATACCTGAAGGCATTAAAAACCGTGCCGGTGATACAGGCATCACACACTTTGCCGTCGCGCAGCATGGAATATGCAGGACATACAATCTTATAGTCATGCGCAGTCAGTACCGTTTTGCAGCCAAAATTGCGCGCAACTTTAATTATCGCTGGCGTTAACTGGTGGTAGATATTATGAAAATGCACGATATCCGGGCGCTCTTTTTGCAATAACGCCAGCATTTTTTTGCAGGCCTGCGAATTATGAATAAAGTTAACCGCCGTTTTGAGCCCGCCCAACAAATTACTTTCTTTGTGGTAGTCCACATTGCTGACAAAATAATCCGCATAGTCCGAAGGGAAATTTTTCTCATGCTGCATCGAGAAATCAATCACCTGTACTCCGGCCTGTTTCAGCATATCGCGCTCTTGAAAATAAACTGTTTCCGCGCCGCCTTTGATGAAAAAAAACTTATTTACTAATAAAACTTTCATGGCGTCTGCCTTAGTTATTCATGAATGATTTTACTGTCAGGCGGAGTCAACGGATCGCGTAGCGGATGTGTCAGCCCTATAACAAGTCCCGCAGAAAGCACAGCTAAGTTCATCACGCTTTGCAGGCCGTTCAATAACGACCGATTCTGCACGGTTTTCAGTATGACAAAGGCAAGCAATGGCAGAAATGCGATATCGAAAAGCTCGAGATTAAAGGTCACCGCCGCAATGAACAAAGCGACCAGGTAAACAGCAAAAATCGCCTCATTTTTAACCATCTTTAACGCGTTGATGAAATAGGGTTTTCCCCAGGCGCAGCGTAAAAATTCGCCCGGCGCCTGATAGTATTTGCTTTTCCAGCGATGCTTCAGCATCTGAAAAGTCGGCATGGTATGCGAAGTATGAATGAAATACGGAATATTCAGACGACGTAGTTTATAACCCGCGTCAAGTAAACGCAGGCCGAGTTCGGCTTCTTCATAAGCGTGCAGATTACGGTTGGTTAGATAACCAATTTTTTCAATGGCGGAGCGGCGATATAGCCCCCCGCCGCCTAAATGGTCGCTATCCCCTACGGGATAGATTTTATTAATGCGTTGCTTACGCGATTTAAATTCATAGTTAACGGCATCGTCCATTTCGACGGTTCCCGCTACGCCTGCATATTCCGGTTCAGCCTGCAAAAACGCGACAGCCTGATCCACAAACCCTTCTTCCAGCTCCATGTCGCCATCCATCAGCAACAGATATTCCCCCTCACTATAAAGGTAACCCAACTGATGTCCGACGCCACAGCAACGATCGCCAGGATCGGTTAATGACACCACAGTCACCCCTTTATCAATCGCCAACTGCTGGGTGTTATCCGTTGACAGACTATCTGCCACAATAATTTTATGTGGATAATCAACAAGCTGTTTCCGGATACTATCAATTGTTTTCTCAATACATTCAGATTCATTGAGCGTTTTAATACTCACTGAAATAAACGGTTTATTGTCCATACAATTACCCTACGCAGCGAAGGACGGTTCGACGAATCACTAAACTTGATCCTAGTGATAAATAGAACAGGAATTGTAACATCGGTATAATCATCAGTATCTGGCTGTAAGGTAAGCTAATTAAGCAAGCAATCGCAAAAGCATTAAATGCCGGAGCAAAGCTCAACAATTGCAGATCCTGCTGGTCCAGTTGTTCAAGCATCAGTAAAGGCTTGGGCTGACATATTTTCAGGATATAAATGAATAAGCTAATGAAGAGTAACGTGCCAATCACCCCCACTTCCCACAGCAGCATACTCAGAGAAGTCGAGTCGAGGATTAAGTTATAAATAATATTCAGAAAGCCTGGCGAAACCGTACTACCACTGTTAGTGGCGTTGAGTCCATAGCCAAATAACGTTCCTGAAAGTCCCCACAGATCGTTATTTTTTAGCCAGAACAGGAAGGTCGTAAAGCGCCCTAACTCCCCGGTAGACATAATGTAGTTCGGGTCAAAAATATAGCTCAAAGAGTCGATGAAAATACTCAACGAGCTTTTCGACGGATCGCCGCCAAACGCAGTAGAATAATAATACGCAAGGATCACTATCGACAGGCTAATCAGCAGCAACATCCCTGCCACAATAACCAATAACGTCTTCAGATTAACCTTGCTAACGTCTTTAACGTAGCTCGGTGAGATCCACACCCACGCCAGGAACAGCGGCGATAGCAGAATAACGAACTTTACTTCGCCAATAATACATAGCCCGATCCCGAGAACAATGTGCAACGCCATGGATTTAAACGTGGTCAGTCCGTGCTTATACTCAGAGACCTTTAACAACATAATCAGCAGGCAAAACAGGCCCATCGCAGCAGTGTTACCGCCCCCCATCGGGTCGCCGCCAAACGTGCCCACCACGGAATCCCATTTTTCATCTTCACCACGCACCGCGACACGCTGGGGAACAACCAGTAAAACCTGATAAATCATTACCGGGATCTGCGCGTAGAACACCCAGTACAAATAGCGAGTCACGCGATAAATCTGCGACTCCCGGCAAAATCCCAGCAGTAAACAGATCATCACCAGCGACAGTGCGATTTCATTTTTAAAGGCCACAATCGCGACGGTGATCCCGCCCTGAATCAGAGTTGAAGCCCCGGCCAGTATCAGGAATGAGAAATACAGCGCCAGCACAATCGTCTCCTGCGCATCCAGACGCAGCGAGCCATCCCGCGTCTGCATCACCAGTAATCCCACCATCAACAGGGTCAGAAAAAAGGGGATCCATAGCACCGACTGTATGCCGGTAAAGTATTGCACCAGGCCACACAGGATCAGGGTAACGAAGGTATAACCTTGTAAATAATATCCGGTATTCAGCGTCATAGTATCACCGGCCTGTCTTTCAGCAGATTAGCCCGCTTGTTCATTTTCAAATAAATAAAGGCGTAGCGAATAAATGTCAGTGAAGAAAACAAAATCACCGACGTTGCATAGTCTTTATAAAAATAGGGCGTCACGACAAAAGCGAATAGCACAATCGCCAGTTGCTCCAACTGGATGCGCAGAAAATAGCGATGTGAGCCAAAAATAAGCTCTATGACCGTCAGGGGGCTTATCGCCAGCGCCGGGAACAGGTAGGGTAGCATGTAGCGTGACGTTTCAATGGAGTTAATCCAGTCTTCGCTAAAACCAAGGCGCATCACAATCGGGTAGAAAATAAACACGCCAAGAGTACAGATAACTCCCAGCACCAACAGCAGCATCCGTACCCGGGTATATTCCTGATAATTAAAGGTGTTATTTCTAAAATCGATAGACCACTTGGAAAAAATAGTATTACGCACCGCGTTCCCGATGATCACCACCGGCGCCAGGCAGAAGCGGCTGACCACGGAAAAATAACCGGCTGTCAGCGCCGAAAACCAGAAGTTAATCAGCATAATCGGCAGATTGCTGCTGGCCATCGCCAACACCTCAGCGCTGCCAACTTTAGTGATGTGATGAATATTCTGTTTAAAAAAATGCCAATTGCTGGCGGGTCGCAAATGTTGGGCCGCCACCAAACGAATATCAAACGAATGCAAAATACAGCTGATGGTCAGTACCATCGTCGCGCAGGCCCATGACCAGTAGAACAGTTGCACATGGTGCGTAACCAGTATCGAAAGTAATACCACCACAGAAACAGAAATGCGCTGGAAGATCAGAAAACGAAAGTTAGCTGTGCGCAGCGACAGGTTTTCCGAGATCAGAACCCATGCCGTAGCAAGCGTCAGTAAATAGAGAAACAGTATGCTCTGGTGAAACAACCACGCGGTCAGTACAGCGTAGGGTAAGGCGATAATCGTGCTTTGTATCAGGCAAAACACAACATTCTGTACCAGTTCGTCGTCCTGCTGTTTAGGAATTAACAGCTGTGACGCAAAAGTACAGACCTGAGCGCCCACCACGGCAATACTGTAGTTGAGCGCATAAAGCCCCACTTCAGCCATATCGTACTTGTGTGAGATCAACCAGATAGACAGCGCACCAATCAACTGCGAGATGACTGATGAACCGGCTATCGTGGAGGCGCTCTTCAGTAGACTCATACGCGGCCTGGCGTTGTCATCAGTTGATCGGTGCTGAAGTTCAGTGAACGCAGGCCCTCTTGCGTTTCAAGGTCCTTTTCTTCAACCGCATTCAGCACAGCGCCAATCACAACGCCATCATTTTCCTCGATCTTATCCAGCGCGTTGGCTATATGTCCCGCCGAACCCGAGCCGGCTTTCACGATGAAAATAACGCCATCAACGGCGCGTTTGATCAATTGCACGTCCTGACTCTGATTTACCGCAGCCACATCGATAATGATGCGTTGATAGTGGGATTTCAGTTCGTGCATTAAAGGCTCAAGGTGCCCGGACGACAACATCAGCAGAGAAGAGATGGTGGTCTTCCCGTGCGGGATAAAATCGAGATTATCACTGAGCTTGATCCGCGCCTGTTCAAGCTGGGTCTCCCCACGCAGCAGTTCCGCTACGCCTGCGGACGTTGCCGATGCCAGCTCGGATGAGAGTCCGTCAGTATTGAAGAAATCCGCATCAATAAGCAGCGTTTTCTGATCGAAACTAAAGGAATTTGCTAACAGACTCGCCAGCAAAGAGCGCCCTTCACGGTGCTCCGTCGACGCCACGGCGAGCGTCTGTAACGGTCGATTATCCAACATAATCCGGGTACGGATACCGTGCACAATATCGGCATTCAGCGGGTTCTTCAGGATCATGTCCCGCACCTGCGCGCGCCCTGAGGTTCCGCTAAAACGACGGATTTCGCCCAGCGGAGCAACGTTCAGGCGTTTTTTCATACGACTCAACGTACCGATTGAGTTGTCCATCGCCGCTTTGACAATGAAATACATGATACTGAACACCACCACCAGCAGGACCACCATCACCAACAAGAGGGATTTATTCGGCTTCGCTGGTTTTAGTGCGGGAACGGCAGGATCATATAACACCGCGTCGGCATTTACGCCGGACAGCGACAGTTCCTGAGTACGTTGATACAGCGATTTATACAGATCTTCCATTTTATCTAACGACAGCTTTTGGCTATTCCAGGCATCACGTTTTGAGGCCATTTTCTGGAAGATCTCTTTCTGTTGCTCCACCTGCTGCTGATAGTTCTTTTCATCCGCCAGCGCCGCCAGATATTGCTGACGTAACCCCACTTTCAGCTCACCCAGAACCCGTCCGGTTTGGCTTTGGATCGACTGGACATCAGCTTCTGCTTTTAAAATAGCGGGATTTTTTGGCCCGTATACTTTGCGCAGTTCAGACAACGTGCGCTGCGCCTGAATTAACGCGATACGTAAATCCTGAATCTGGGCGTGGTTAGAGACCGAAGGTAGTGAGATAACGCTCTCTACCGACCGCCCTCCGCTGTTCACCTCGTTATAGACAGATTCTGCGGCAACGCGACGCTGGGTCGCATCAGCCAGACGATTGGTGACAATACTTAACTGCTCGGTTTCAAAACCATCGATACCGCGAAAAGTCAGCAGCCCGGCGTTTTTCAGATAGCTGTCCATTTCCTCTTTTTGTTTCGCTATCGACTTCTGAATCTCTTCCATTTTTTCAAAATTCAGTTCGCGGGCTTTCTCTACTTTCAGGCGCTTTTGCTCAACCGTATAGTTGATGAACGCCTGCGCGACGCCGTTGGCAACGTCAGCAGCCATCAGCGGCGAGGGGGATTCATAGGTGATAGACGCCAGGTTCGTTGTACGAATACCGATGACATTCAGGTTTTTCGACAACGTTTTCAGCGCTTGCTCCATCCTCAACTGCCGGCTCTCATTGCTTTCCGCTCCCTGGGTACCGACTTTTTCCCCGGTAAATTCCGGGTTTTCATCCAGTTTCATATCGCGGACAGCTTGCTCAAGCACAATACGCGAATGCATCAACGCATATTGCGTTTCATAGTAACCACTGCGCGTTGAATCGAAACCATCAACCTGTGGGAATGGAGAAACGTTATCGGCCTGGGCTTTAATCAGTACCGTCGCCGTTGAGACATACTTTGAGGACATCATGCTGATTAATGGGTATGCCACGACCCCGGCAACGATACCGGCCAGTGCGATTTTCCAGGCGTTCTTTTTCAGCTCTTTGGCAAAGCGGGAGAATTCAACCGTACTTTCTCGTTTTTTGCCGTTTTCCACTATAGATAGTTTCATCGTCAGAAGAACCCCATGCCAATAATCACGACATCCCCAGGATGAACAGAGTGCGTTAAATCGACATTCTCAAGCAGCTGATTGCTCCCCGACAGGCGAATGTTGATATCTTTTCGGTCAGCACGATCTGTAAATCCGCCCGCCTGCGCAATTGATTTCTCGACGGTAAGACCTGGCTCCCAGGCAAATCCGTTCGGGCTTTTCACTTCGCCCGAAACATAGTATTTACGGAATTCGGCAATACTTACCGTCACCATCGGCGTGGTAAAGTAATCTCCCGTCAGCCGTTGAGTTAATTCGTTAGTCACCTGTTCGACAGTTTTATCTTTTAATTTAAGAGCGCCCACAAACGGGAAATTAATCTCCCCGCTCTTATCCAAAATAAACCGCATCGTCATATCAGGTTGACCGTGAACAGCGATATTGACAGTATCCCCCGCCCCAAGCCGGTAATCCTGCTGAACAGTAGCAGGATCATCCATTAATCTCGGGCTGGACGTTGTGCATCCGACCACCAGGATACTGAATAGCAAAAACGCGCACAGTTCTATTATTTTCATTTTAGATCTGAACCTTAGCTTTAAGCATAATCATAGAATTATCATAACCCAACGTTCTAATAACTTCCTGGTTGTCGTTGGGACCGATATAAAACGAGTCAGTATCCTTATTCGAATTCAATGTATCTAATTGATATTTAATCTCAAAATTAACCGATGGCGTATAGTCGTAGCTCATGGTTACACTAAATACCCCATCTTTATCATGCCGATCCTTGTTCTGTTTTTTATAGTCTTCCGCAGTGTATGAATAATCCAGCAAAGTCGAAAAACGATTCCCTAACCAGAAATGCTGGTAAGAAATGCCATACTGGGTCACTAAAATGTATCCCCCAACCTCCGACGGGTCTTTAATACTTTGTGCCGAGTGGGCTGTGAAAACCGACTGTTGCAGCGGCTTCCACTCTGCTTTTATGTCCCAGTTGAGGCCATTAAAATCATGCGAATTTGTGCTGTTTTCAAATGTTTTGTACAACCATGAAATATTCATGTCGACGTTAGTTTTTCCGGTCAACTGCGACTTCATGCCGTACAGCAAATAGTACTCATTAGTATCTTTTTCTGAGTTGTTGTCATAGCGACGCTGGTTAGTAATAAAGCTATAGCGAAAGCGTGTTCTGGATGTGTATTGGTCAAAAATTTCCGCTACCAGACTATTTTCGTGCCATTCCTGTTCCTGAATGTAATGGTAGAAATCCTCACTGGTATCCTGCACATCAGAAGTATTACCGAAAGTCAGTTTTTTGTATAACAACGCCAGTTCCGCTTTGCCACGCCCCTCTGGCGCGCCGTAGCTGTAGCGTAATTCACTGTTGATGAAATTTGTCGTCAACGGTGATTTAATCCCATACTGCTCGAACTGGCCCGGTAAAAAGCCCTCGGTAATGCCGCGGCCACGGGATTCATGTCCAAGCGAATCCTCCAGATTGAGGGTTAAGCCATGCTTGAGTCCATAACGCCAGGCCCCGTTAAAACGGAAAAAATGATCGGTGTAGTTATCAGCAGAATCGCTCGAGTAGTTACGGTAATCCCCAGAGTACATCAGTAAATACTTATCCTGACCGCGCTCGCCGATCATACTCAGCACTGGCGCTGCGCTCTGAAACGAGGAACCGACAGCATCGCTGTTATGTGGCTGATAGGTCACGTTATCATTATAACCATAATCCACAGCAACCTTGCCCTGGAAGTCGATCCCCGCAAAGCCTATGTGTGATTTCGGTGTTAAATCAGCCCATGCGGACTGCGTTATCACGATTCCGGCAATAACGATTAATTTAGTATGCATTCTTACCGACAAATCCTTTGAAAATGGTTTTAATGATAATTTTTATATCCAGCCATAATGACCAGTTTTGAATGTACTCAATATCGTACTGAACCCGTTTTTCCATCTTATAAAGCGCATCGATTTCCCCACGAAAACCGTTAATCTGCGCAAGTCCGGTGATGCCAGGCTTTACCTTATGGCGGATCATGTAATTTTCGACCTGTTTACGATACTGCTCATTATGCGTAACCGCATGGGGTCTGGGACCCACAATCGACATACTTCCCTGCAATACGTTAATAAATTGCGGAAGTTCATCCAACGATGTACGACGTAAGAAGCTACCGAATTTCGTCACCCGCGGATCGTTTTTCGTGGCCTGAATTACCGTCCCGGAATTCTCCATAACGCGCATAGTGCGAAATTTCCAGACCTTAATTTTTTGCCCACTCAGGCCATACCTGTCTTGTTTGAAAAAAACCGGCCCACGCGAAGTGAGTTTGATACCAATAGCAATAACCAACATCAGCGACGAAATCATCAGCATAATGATACTGCCAAGCACCAAATCTTCCGCCCGCTTAATAAACGAACCCGCCCCTTCAAACGGTGAGCTAAAGATACCGATGGTTTGCAGGTTGTGGATAGAGCGTAGCTTGGACATATTGTTGCTGTAGGTATAAAAGTCAGGAACAATATAGGTATCTACGGTGGTGTCTGACATCATAGCCAGGAAATGGCGGATGCGGTGCAGCGCCACCATCGGTAAAGCGATATATATTTCGTCAATATTTCCCAGTCGGGCTTCCTCAACCAGATTAATCACCGGGCCACGAAAGGGGCTTTTGATCTTATCAACAATGTCGCCACAGCGCGATAACGCACGCTCATCATAAAAAGCCAGATCCAATTTGATATTGGCGTACTCATACAGTAACGCGCTTTCCGCGGCCAGACCATTATCGGTCAAACCAATAATCGCCACGCGCATACTCTTTTTCGTTGAATATTTAAAAATAAAAAAGCGAATGTAATAAAGAAAAGGTAATGGAATGAAGTACCAGTAAATAATGGCAGAATAAAAAGGCGAAGGTAAGCGGTCTAAGTAACCGAGGGACGCCGGTTCTGCCACTGTCATACTCACCAGCTCGTTAAAAAAAATAGCCAGCAGCGTACAAAAAAGTAACCGTTTTTGATTACGTAAACCAATCGTTTTAATTTTTTGCTGATAAATCTTGATATATTCAGCAAACAGCAAAAAAAAGACTGAAAACAGAATGCTCAGAATAGCAATGGTGTTAAATGGCATCAACCCCAGCAGATGGGCACTAAAAATTAGCGTCACATTAATAACGATAAAATCAACCAGTTTTAAAAAGACTGGATATCCTTGACTGCTAATCTTTAGCGATTTTTTTAGCATATCTCAGCCCATTATCTATTGATATTTAATTATTTTTTTCTCATTTCATGTTGCTAATTATATCACAAGTCTAAAAAACGCAATGACCCATTGTCAGTAAATGTAAAAAATAATGTTTATTAGTGTGATGCAAACCACTCATTCATTCTCATCATTATGATTTTAAAGAAAATTAATGCAACATAAGTTTTAACCACCAAATCAAAAAAGTTCATTTTTTACAACAAAATCATCATTGACAATTAACAAAACATGGTCTATGAAAAAAGTTTTATGTATGACAAATTTCACTACGGCTTTGCTTGATTTATTCTGAACCCACCTTTCATTGTGGCTAAACGCTGTAATTAAATAACAACAAATACCTTATAGTGATATTTAAAAACGCAACAATAACAAAGTTAATTACTTTTAATTATATTTGAGTGCCGGCGCCACAATAAAAACATATCAGGCAGCAACGCTTAAAAAGCGCACCCGCACGCTTAACCCACCTAATGTTTCGCTGCGTGCCAGCTGCGGATGCGTCCGGTGTAAGCGAGCAATGTCGTTAACCAGCGCCAGACCAATTCCTGCGCCAGGGACATTGCCAACGTTATCAAGTCGATGAAACGGTAGCATCGCCTGATGAACCATCTGGTCATCTATACCTGGCCCGCTATCCTCAATCATCAGCACCACGGCTTCGCCTTCACGCTGCAGTCGGGCAGTCACCACCCCATGCGCAGGGGTGTATTTCAGGGCGTTATCCAGTAGATTTCCACACAGCTCGCCGAGCAGGACTTCATCGCCCTCAATCCACACCGCGCCCTGTTCCCCCTCATAACCCAGATCGATAGCTTTACTGCGCGCCTGCGCCAGCCGGGTAAAACAGCTGCTTTGCACCACCTCATACAAATTAACCGGTGAGAAGTGCTTTTCTTCCTGCTCTTTGCGCTTAACAGCCGACAGTTGAAGCAGCCTTTCCGTCAGCTGAATAGTGTTATCCAGAGTCACGCTCATGGCCTGTAAACTCTCGAACCATTGCTGAGGCTGCGGGCTGGCGAGGGCTACCGCCGCCTGAGTTTTCAGTACCGCTAACGGCGTTTTTAGCTGATGGGATGCGTCCGCGCTGAAGCGTTCCTGACGAGAGATAAGGCCACGAAGTCGGTCCAGATAGCGGTTGAATGCCACAATCAGCAGACGGGTTTCCGACCACGGCAACAGCTCCGGCAACGGCGTCAGCAGCCCAGGCTCACGACGCACCATCAGCGATGACAACTGGCGCATCGGACGTAGCACCCGACGCAGCAGCCAGCCAACCAGCACCAGCGTGAGCATTACCAGCAGTCCTTGCGAAACCCACGAGGAGAACAGCAACTGTCGCGCCAGATACCGCCGCGATTGCAGCGTTTCAGCGACATAAATTTCCGCCATACCGGTAATGCCGCCCTCGTTGACTGGCTGAAGAAGACGTGCCACGCGGATTGCCTCGCCGCGATATTCAGTGTGATAAAACCACGCCAGCGCCGGATAAAGCCGGGTGCGCGAGGTTGCAGGCGGCATCGCAGGTAAATCGTCATAACCTGATATCACCTTCCCCGCCGGGTCGACCACTTTGTAATACAGCCTGTCATTCATATTCAGTTCAAAACTGTCCAACACTACCCACGGCACATTCACTTCCAGTCGTTTATTACGTACCACTAACCGCTCAGAGACGGTTCTGGCGGACGAGAGCAGGGTCCGATCATACGCCTGCGTCGCCGCCTGTAACGCGCTGACATAGCTGTTAAATGCCGACAGTCCCCACAGCAACAGCAGCGGTAATCCCAGAAACATCAGCAGTTGCAGATACAACGACTGGGGCTTAACCCATTTCATCGCTACGCTCCAGCACATAGCCCAGACCACGTAACGTGGCGATGCGCACATCGCTTCCCTGAAGTTTTTTACGCAGACGATGGATGTACAGTTCGATACTTTCGGGGCTGACCTCATCGCTTAGACTGAAAACCTGTTCAAACAACTGCTGGCGCGAAACCGGACGCAGGCGACGGTACATCAGCACCGTCAGCAGAGCCTGTTCACGCGGCGTAAGCGCCAACGGCTGTCCCTGTAACATAAAATAGCCTTCATCGTGAAACGCCAGCTCCCCCAGTTGCTGTATGCCTTGCACCTGCCCCGCGCTGCGACGAAGCAAAGCCCGCAGGCGGGCATCAAGCTCTTCGATTTCAAACGGTTTTGCCAGATAGTCATCGGCCCCGACGTTTAACCCTTTCACCCTGTCGGCCACCGCGCTGCGCGCCGTCAACAGCAGAACGGGGAGCGTCTGACCGCGCTTGCGCAGCCGTTGGACGACTTCAAGACCGTCCAGCCCCGGCATATTGATGTCCAGCACCGCCAGCGCATACGTTTCGCTATGTAAAAGATGGTCGGCCGCCAGGCCATCAAAAACGCAGTCGACGGCAAAACCGTTTTGCACCAGCGCTTTCTCCAGCCAGTGAGCTAACTCACGGTTATCTTCCGCTAATAAGAGACGCATATCACATCCTGTAAAGTTTCTGCCGCATTGAAAGGGAATTGAAAGGTTAATGTTTTAACAATCACGCAACCGAACTGCTACACATCGGCTCACATAATCACAAAAATCTTCTTCCGTACCCGAAAATCCGGTTTTCCGGTGTGAGGATAAACAATGAAAAAACAATTACTTCGTACCCTTACTGCAAGCATTTTACTGATGAGTACCTCTGTTCTGGCAGAACAAGCGCCATCGCCCACCGAATGTATCGCCCCAGCGAAACCCGGCGGTGGCTTCGATCTCACCTGCAAACTGATTCAGGTGAGCATGATGGAAACCGGCGCTATCGAAAAACCAATGCGCGTAACCTACATGCCCGGCGGCGTTGGCGCTGTGGCCTATAACGCAATCGTCGCTCAACGCCCGGCTGAAGCGGGTACCGTGGTGGCTTTCTCCGGCGGCTCCCTGTTGAACCTGTCACAAGGTAAATTTGGTCGCTATGGCGTGGATGACGTGCGCTGGTTGGCAAGCGTGGGCACGGATTACGGCATGATAGCCGTACGCCAGGACTCACCATGGAAGACGCTGAAAGATCTGCTGACGGCAATGGAAAAAGATCCTAACAGCGTAGTTATTGGCGCGGGTGCCTCAATCGGTAGTCAGGACTGGATGAAGTCGGCGCTGCTGGCGCAAAAAGCCAACGTCGATCCGCACAAGATGCGCTATGTGGCCTTTGAGGGCGGCGGCGAACCGGTTACCGCGCTGATGGGCAATCACGTGCAGGTAGTTTCCGGCGATCTCAGCGAGATGGTGCCTTATCTCAGCGGCGACAAAATCCGCGTGCTCGCGGTGTTCTCTGAAGAACGCCTGCCGGGTCAGTTAGCCAATGTGCCAACGGCCAAAGAGCAGGGTTACGACCTGGTGTGGCCGATCATTCGTGGCTTCTACGTTGGACCAAAAGTCAGCGATGCCGAATACCAGTGGTGGGTCGATGCCTTTAACAAACTCCAGCAGACTGAGGAATTTAAAAAGCAGCGCGATCTCCGCGGCCTGTTCGAGTTCAACATGAGCGGTAAGCAGCTCGACGAGTACGTGAAGAAGCAGGTCACGGATTATCGTGAGCAGGCGAAAGCCTTCGGTCTGGCGAAATAAGCGCAGAGGCAAAGATGATGAGCGATCGTATTTTTGCAGGTATCTGGCTGTTGCTCTGTATAGCCGGGCTGTTCGTGGCCTGGCAAATCACCAGCGAATACAGCTATGAACCTGTTGGCCCGCGCCCCTTTCCGCTGGGCATTATCAGCCTGATGCTGGTATGCGCCGTGGCGCTGCTGTTGCGCCATCCTGACACCATCAGTTGGCCACGCCGCCACGTGCTGCAAAAGCTGCTGACGATGGTGATTGTTCTGTTGATGTACGCCTGGGGTTTCGAATGGCTCGGTTTTCCCATCGCCACCGCCATTCTCACCGTGGTGATTGGCATGCTGTTCGGCGCAACCATTCCGGCTGCAGGTATTTCCGGCGCGGTACTCGGCATTCTGTTGTGGTATGCCTTCGACCGGCTGCTTGACGTCACCTTACCACTCGGCGCCTGGCTGGGTTAACGGAGAAACGATGGATACCTGGATTTATCTTTCTCAGGGTTTCGCGGTGGCGATGACGCCGGAAAACCTGGTTATCGCCTTGATTGGCTGTTTTGTTGGCACCATCGTCGGGCTGCTGCCCGGCCTCGGGCCGATTAACGGCGTGGCGATCCTGCTGCCGCTGGCTTTCGCTTTGCACCTGCCGGCTGAATCTGCGTTGATCCTGCTGGCGACGGTCTACATTGGTTGTGAATACGGCGGGCGTATCTCCTCGATCCTGCTGAACGTGCCCGGCGATGCGGCAGCGATTATGACCGCTCTGGATGGCTACCCGATGGCGCAGCAAGGGCGTGGCGGCGTTGCGCTCTCTATCTCGGCGGTCAGCTCATTCTTTGGTTCGCTTATCGCTATCGGCGGCATCATTTTGTTTGCCCCAGCGTTAGCCCAATGGTCGCTGTCCTTTGGCCCGGCCGAATACTTCGCCTTAATGGTTTTCGCCATTGCCTGCCTCGGCAGCATGATGGCGCAAAATCCGCTGAAATCATTTCTGGCAGCGCTTATCGGTCTCGGCCTCGCGACCGTCGGCGTGGACGCCAACACCGGGGTTTATCGCTTTACCTTTGACAGCGTTCATCTCTCCGACGGTGTGCAGTTTATCGTGGTGGTGATTGGGTTGTTCTCTGTCTCAGAAATACTGTTAATGCTGGAACATACCAGCAGCGGCCAGACGCTGGTGCGTAAAACGGGCCGCATGTTGTTCAATGCCAAAGAAGGCGCACAGTGCGTGGGCGCCACCCTGCGTTCATCGGTGATTGGCTTTTTCGTCGGCGTTCTGCCTGGCGCAGGCGCCACCATTG
>NZ_JAHLQZ010000071.1:0-19125 GCF_018919505.1 Citrobacter sp. S55_ASV_140 | reverse complement strand
CAACCGCCCGGGTGAGAATCGTGCCGTCAGACGGAGAGGTTAACGTGGTGTCATGCAAATTCAGTTCAGCCTGCGCCAGCTCAGCTTGTGCTTGTTCGAGCGTGGCTTTCGCCTGCTCAATATCCTGCACACGATTACCGCTGCGATACTGGGCGAGTTTATCCTGCGCGGATTTCAGTGAGGCCAGCGCCTGGTCACGTGATGAACGGGCGTTTTCCAGATCGTTAGCGGAGATGGTGCGGCTTTTCCACAGTCCTACCTGGCGATTGTAGAAATTCTGCGCATAATCATAGGCGGCCTGCGCCTGTTTGACCGCCGCTGCGGTTTGCGCAATCTCTTCTTCACGATAACCGGCCAGCATCAGATCGTACTGTGCCTGGGCGGCGGCAACATTCGCTTTTGCCTGCATTAGCGCGTTTTCATACGGCGCGTGGTCCAGTTCGCCCAGCACCTGGCCGGCGGTAATGGCGTCACCTTCGTCAACCGCCAACGAGGCCAGCCTGCCGCCGACGCGAAAACTCAGATTGACGCTACGGATATCGACGTTGCCGTAGAGCGTCAGACCGTTATCTTGCCGACTTTGATACCACCACGTTCCACCAGCAATCACGGCAACGAGGGCCGCGATAACCAGCCCGAGAACGACAGGTTTTTTCATGACTCCAGACTCCTTTGCGTTAAACCTTGCAGAATAAGATCGATGTGACAGGTAACGGTGTGCTCAATCAGCGCGGTTTTATCCTCATCAAATTGTGACCAGCCCGTACGCAACAGAATAGTTTCTTTCCCCAGACGAAAGGCCAGCACCTCGCCGAGTATGGCGTGGGTGTGCAGAATCATTTGGGTATCGTTGGCATCGCGACCAGTATAGGCAGCAATCAGGCGCGTCAGGTGGGTATGCAGCGGATTGATAACCTGGTCGTGCACCAGTTGATAAGCCGCGGTGGGTGAAAGCTGTTCGCGTGAGATAAATTTGCTCAGGTTAACGGTGTCGTCCTGGGTTAACAGCATGATCATATTTTTACAGGCGCGCAGGATAAGTTCGCGCATCGCGCCACGATCGGGCTCCGGCTGAGCAAACAGACGCTCGGCTTCTTCCGCATGCGGGCGAAACTGTGAACCAATAAAATCGGCAATCCACTGGGCACAGGCGAGGTATAAATCCTCTTTTGAGCCAAAATAGTAGGTGATGGCCGCAATGTTTTGTCCGGCCTGCGCGGCGATATCGCGCGTTGTGGCGTGCAGACCATACTCGCCAAACTGCGCCAGCGCGGCGGCAATGAGCTGGTTTTTCGCCTGTTCGCCTTTGGTTGTCATGGTGGGTGTATTCATTGCGCGGCTCTGATCTTAATCAATCGATTGATTAAGATTATGACTGATGTGCAACCTTGTCCAGTCCGCGAGGTTAATTTCTGTTGAAGGGATAATTTATGCGGTACATCACAAAAACTGCTACACTCCGCCCCTTCATGACATTGTGGTTTTTGTCATCTCTATTGTGTGTATCTCCCTGAAAACGACACCGGTAACGGTCAGGGCGGTTCGGAGTTGTTATGTCTTTTGATTCCCTTGGTTTGAACCCTGAGATTTTACGTGCCGTTGCCGAGCAGGGTTACCGTGAACCTACCCCTATTCAGCAGCAGGCGATCCCCGCCGTGCTGGAAGGCCGCGATCTGATGGCCAGCGCCCAGACCGGTACGGGGAAAACAGCAGGCTTTACCCTGCCGTTGTTGCAGCATCTTGTGACTCATCAGCCGCATGGTAAAAGCCGTCGTCCGGTTCGTGCGCTGATCCTCACGCCGACTCGCGAGCTGGCGGCCCAGATTGGCGAAAACGTACGTGATTACAGTAAGTATCTCAATATTCGCTCGCTGGTGGTTTTCGGCGGTGTCAGCATTAACCCGCAGATGATGAAGCTGCGTGGCGGCGTAGATGTGCTGATTGCCACCCCGGGTCGTTTGCTCGATCTGGAACACCAGAATGCGGTGAAACTGGATCAGGTTGAGATCCTGGTGCTGGATGAAGCTGACCGCATGCTGGATATGGGCTTTATTCATGACATTCGTCGCGTTCTGGCGAAACTGCCGGCAAAACGCCAGAACCTGCTGTTCTCGGCAACGTTCTCTGACGATATTAAATCGCTGGCCGAAAAGCTGCTGCACAATCCGCTGGAAATTGAAGTGGCGCGTCGTAATACCGCGTCCGAGCAGGTGACTCAGCATGTGCATTTCGTGGATAAAAAACGCAAACGCGAACTACTTTCGCAGATGATTGGTCAGGGCAACTGGCAGCAGGTGCTGGTGTTTACCCGTACCAAACACGGTGCGAACCATCTGGCGGAACAACTGAATAAAGACGGCATCCGCAGCGCGGCGATCCACGGTAACAAATCTCAGGGGGCGCGTACGCGTGCGCTGGCCGATTTTAAATCCGGTGATATTCGCGTGCTGGTGGCGACCGATATTGCCGCGCGCGGGCTGGATATTGAAGAACTGCCGCACGTGGTGAACTACGAGTTGCCAAACGTCCCGGAAGATTACGTGCACCGTATTGGTCGTACCGGCCGCGCGGCCGCCACCGGCGAAGCGTTGTCTCTGGTGTGCGTCGATGAACACAAACTGTTGCGTGATATCGAGAAGCTGCTGAAAAAAGAGATCCCGCGTATTGCAACGCCAGGCTACGAGCCAGACCCGTCTATCAAAGCTGAGCCGATTCAGAACGGTCGCCAGCAGCGTGGCGGCGGTCGCGGCCAGGGCGGAGCAGGACGTGGCCAGCAGCCGCGTCGTCAGGATGGCGGCGCGCCGAAAGGGAAACCGCGTAGCGGCGAAGGCAAACCGGCAGGCGATAAGCCTCGTCCACCGCGCCGTCCGCGCAGACCGTCTTCAGCGCAGTAATTCACCTGCTGTATGACAGTATAAACATGCTATCCGGTCTACACATTGTGTAGGCCGGCCAGGTCAATCATTCCCCTGAGCTTTGCGATTTCAGCACGATTGAGCAGGTATAGCGTCCTGCCGGATGAACAGAAATCGTCGTTTCAAAAACTTTTCCTTCCCTGTCCAGATAGCGGCGCACAATTCTCATCGCCGGAGAATCAGGTGCTACATTAAGGATTTTTGCCATCTTCTTAGGCACGCCAACTGCCGTAATCGTCTGGTGAACTTCATGACTTTTAATACCGTAGTGCGCTTCGATCAGATCGCTAATTAACGAGTGCGGATCATCGCGGATGTACGTGCGCAGCTTGGCGTAGTCCGTGCTGGCGTAACTGTCGGTCCAGCAAATTGGCGCGTCCGGGTTTTGCGCATCTTCACGGGTACTGGCAATGTGCAGCCATCGGGAACCTGGCGGGCAGCCAATCAACTGGGACAACTCTATGTCCGCCACAATCTCATCGATTTTCTTGATGACGCGCAGATTGTTCCTGGCCAGCAGTAGCAGATCCTCAAGATGCGATAGCGGATGATTGACGCCGTTAGCCTTAGGTTCGCAAACGCGGGTGCCTGCGCCTTTACGCCGTGAAATCAAACCTTGCTCTGTTAATTCCCTTAGCGCCTCACGCATGGTGTGGCGGCTGACCTGCCATGTTTCGCACAGTTCCATTTCCGTAGGAAACAGCGAGCCGGGGGCAAAGGTTCCCACCGAAATTTGCTGTGCCAGTTCACGTGCTATTCGCTTGTACAGAGATTCTTTCATCGCAGTTTCATCAAAATATTAGTGATCTTTATCACGAAAATTTGTACGGACTATTCCCTACATTTCTTATGAACACTATAAATGTCCGTACATTTAAATGTACGGACATTTGATAATGTCTGGACATTGTGGCGGCGTTTGAATATCCAACAAACCGCCGTAAATAAGCATCTTATCATTATCAGATTTTCCAGGGGGATTTATGGCTTCGAATGTACTTGATTCTGTTCTGTTCAGGGATTCTTTCGGCACACCGGCGATGCGCGCGGTGTTTGACGATCGCGAGCTGGTGCGCAAATACGTGGAAGTGGAAGTTGCGTTGGCTAAGGCTCAAGCGCGCTGTGGCGTAATACCTGAGGCGGCGGCGCAGGAAATTGCCGAGAAATGTAATGCCGACACGCTCGATTTTGATTTATTGCGCCATGAAACCGAAATAGTGGGGTATCCGATCCTACCGCTGGTGCACCAGATTTCTAAACAGGCTGGCGAGTCCGGCGGCTATGTGCACTGGGGGGCAACCACTCAGGACATAATGGACACCGCGGTAGTCCTACAAATTCGTGATGCGTTCACGTTAATTGAGACCGATATAAACAAACTTCGTGCGACGCTCGCAGACCTCGCACGTCGCTACCGTGATACGCCAATGGCCGGGAGAACCCACTTACAACAGGCTTTGCCCGTGACCTTCGGTTATAAAGCGGCCATCTGGCTGGATATGTTTGAACGCCACGCGGAACGTCTTACCCAGGCGCGTCCTCGTGTTCTGGTCGGCGAATTTGCGGGTGCAGCTGGTACGCTGGCATCGCTGGGGGATAAAGGGCTGGCGGTACAAAAAGCGATGATGGAAGAGCTTGGACTGAATGTTCCAACGTCCACCTGGCACGTCGCGCGTGATGGTTTTGCCGAAGCGGTTAACTTGTTAGCGGTGATTACCGGGTCGCTGGGTAAGATTGCCTACGACGTAATGTTGCTGGCAGCCAATGAGTTTGGCGAGCTGTATGAGCCGTTTGTTAAAGGGCGTGGCGCCAGCAGTACCATGCCGCAGAAACGCAACCCGATCTCCAGCGAACTGATGCTGGCCTGTGCTAAAGGCGTGCGTCAGCAAGCGGGACTGATGCTGGATGCGATGGTGCAGGACCTGGAACGGGCGACCGGGCCGTGGCATGCGGAATGGATTGCTATCCCGGAAAGTTTCGTCCTCAGCGCAGGGGCGTTGCATCAGGCCAATTTTATGCTGGCGGGGCTGATAGTCGATGAAGCGGCGATGAAACGTAACCTCGGTATGACCAACGGCCTGATTGTGGCTGAGGCGGTCATGATGGGACTGGCGCCATACATCGGTCGTCAGGATGCGCATGATGTTGTGTACGACGCCTGCCGTATCGTCAACGAACAGGGGGGGCGACTGGCTGATGTGCTGAATGCGATGCCATCTGTTGCAGAACGACTGGATCCGCAGTTGATTGAGAAACTGACCGACCCGGCAAACTACCTGGGAATGGCACCCGCGATGGTCGATCAGGTGCTGGCCAAATATATGTCGCAGAAATGAAGGTTCTCGGGCTAACGGAATAAGGATATTTTTATGTCAACGAATTCTGTCGCGGGAAAATCCATTCTGGCGTTCCTGATACCGCTGGCGATTGGGGGGATAATTTGGTTTTATCCCGTACCTGATGGTCTGACGCCTCAGGCCTGGCATATGTTTGCTATTTTTGCCGCGACCATTGCCGCCATTCTTACCCAACCGCTCCCTTCGGGGGCGGTAATGTTGATTGCGCTTTGTGTGGTGATTTTTACCAAGACCTTGCCAGAGGCGAAAGCGCTGTCAGGGTTTGCTTCCGGTACGGTATGGCTCATCTTCTGCGCCTATGTTCTTTCTCTGGGGTTTGTTACCTCAGGGCTCGGGAAACGTATCGCGTATAAAATGTTATCGCTATTTGGCGGCAGTAGCCTGGGTATTGCCTATTCGCTGGGGGTATCCGATCTGATTATGGCTCCGGCAATGCCGTCAGTGACAGCCCGTTCCGGAGGGATTATTTTCCCTATCACTCGTTCAATCAATGACGTATTAGGTTCGGCTCCGGGAGTAACCGGCAAGCGTATTGGTGATTTTTTAACCATGGTGTGCTTTCAGTTTACGCCCATTACCGGGGCGATATTCCTCACCGGGATGGCGGCAAATCCGCTGGTGGCGAGTCTGGCTAAATCCTCATTAGGCGTCGAGATAACCTGGGGCGGGTGGTTTGTTTCCGCTGTTGTTCCTGCGATGGTCTGTTTCTGTTTGATGCCGCTTCTGGTCTACAAGTTGCTGGATCCTGAGCTTAAACGTACGCCAGAGGCAAAAGCGATGGGTAAGCAGGCGCTCGGTGAACTCGGTGCGATGAGCAGTAACGAGAAAAAGGTCGCGTTTGGCTTTGTGTTGGCATTGGTCGGCTGGGGCACCAGCTTAATCACGGGATTATCGGCAACCTCGGTCGGACTGGGATTGGCCGCTTATCTTTTCGCCTCTGGCGCAGTCAGTTGGAAAAGCCTGCTCAATGACCATGCAGCGTGGGACACGGTAATCTGGTTTAGCGTCATTATTAGCCTGGCGACCGGTCTTGCCGATCTGGGCTTTATTAAATGGATGACGATAAAACTGGGCAGCGGTATTCAGGGACTTGGCGCGATAGAGTCCTTCGTTTTGCTGGGGATTCTGTATATTTATGTCCACTATCTCTTTGCCACGGCGACCGGCCATGTCGCTGCGCTGTATGCCCCTTTTGCGGCCACGGCGATCGCTGCTGGCGCGCCGCCGATGATGGTGGCGATCTGCTTTGGTATCTTCAGTAATCTGATGTGGGGCAATACGGAATACGGTGGTGGACCTGGCCCCATCTATTTTGCCCAGGGCTATTTTGAACGCCCGCGCTTTTACAAAATCAACCTCTGTGTGGTGACGGCAAATGTCATTATCATTTTTGCCGTGGGTATGCTGTGGTGGAAGTTACTGGGATATTATTAGCCGACGCGTTTATTCGGCCTGCAATGTACCTGACTGTAGGCCGAATAGGGTGTAAGCCGCCTTTCGGCAATTTAAGTCCGCGCTGCGAAGCGCTTTCCAGAATGGGGGAAAAAGGTACATCCAGCGCCTGAAATGTGCCACAATAGTGGCTGTTTATACAGTATTTCAGGTTTTCTCATGGCACTTACGGCTGCGCTGAAAGCGCAAATTGCCGCCTGGTACAAGGCGCTTCAGGAACAGATCCCCGACTTTATCCCCCGCGCACCGCAGCGGCAGATGATTGCTGACGTTGCGAAAACGCTCTCCGGGGAAGAAGGGCGGCATCTGGCGATTGAAGCGCCGACTGGAGTGGGGAAAACCCTGTCCTATTTAATTCCGGGAATCGCCATTGCCCGGGAAGAACAAAAAACGCTGGTGGTGAGTACCGCCAACGTCGCCTTGCAGGATCAGATCTACAGCAAAGATCTGCCGTTACTGCGCAAAATTATTCCTGACCTGCGTTTTACCGCCGCGTTCGGTCGTGGGCGCTATGTCTGCCCGCGTAACTTAGCGGCGCTTGCCAGTACCGAACCTAATCAGCAGGATCTGCTGGCTTTTCTCGACGATGACCTGACGCCAAATAACCAGGAAGAGCAAAAGCGCTGCGCCAGGCTGAAAGGCGACCTCGACACCTATAAATGGGACGGGCTGCGCGATCACACGGATATCGCTATTGATGACGGACTTTGGCAACGCCTGAGCACCGATAAGGCCAGCTGTCTGAATCGTAATTGTCACTATTATCGTGAATGTCCTTTTTTTGTCGCCCGCCGTGAGATTCAGGAAGCCGAAGTGGTGGTTGCCAACCATGCGCTGGTGATGGCCGCCATGGAAAGTGAAGCTGTTTTGCCGGAGCCTAAAAACCTGCTGCTGGTGCTTGATGAAGGACACCACTTGCCGGACGTTGCGCGCGATGCGCTGGAGATGAGTGCGGAAATCAGCGCCCCCTGGTATCGACTGCAGTTGGATCTGTTTTGTAAGTTAGTGGCTACCTGCCTTGAGCAGTTTCGCCCCAAAACCACGCCGCCGTTGGCAAATGCCGAGCGTCTGAACGGCCACTGCGAAGAACTGTATGAACTGATTTCTTCACTTAACAATATTCTTAATCTGTATATGCCTGCCACCCAGGAAGCAGAACACCGTTTTGCGATGGGTGAACTGCCAGCGGAAGTAATGGAGATATGTCAGCGCCTGGCGAAGCTCACAGAAATGCTGCGCGGTCTGGCTGAACTGTTCCTCAACGATCTCAGCGAAAAAACCGGCACTCACGATATTGTGCGTCTGCATCGGGTTATTTTGCAGATGAACCGGGCGCTGGGTATGTTCGAAGCGCAAAGCAAGCTGTGGCGGCTGGCCTCGCTGGCGCAGTCGTCAGGCGCTCCGGTGAGTAAATGGGCGACGCGTGAAGTGCGTGACGGGCAGAGCCACGTCTGGTTCCACTGCGTGGGGATCCGCGTGAGCGATCAACTGGAAAGACTGCTGTGGCGCAGCGTACCACATATTATCGTTACCTCCGCCACGCTGCGCTCGCTCAACAGCTTTTCGCGTCTACAGGAGATGAGCGGCCTCAAAGAAAAGGCCGGTGACCGCTTCGTCGCGCTGGATTCTCCGTTTAATCATGTTGAGCAAGGCAAAATTGTTATTCCTCAGATGCGCTACGAACCGTTGATAGAGAACGAAGAGCAGCATATTGCGGAAATGGCTGCCTATTTCCGCGAACAGCTGGAAAGCAAAAAGCATCAGGGCATGCTGGTGCTGTTTGCCAGCGGTCGGGCGATGCAGCGTTTTCTTGAGCACGTCGCCGATCTACGTCTGCTGTTGCTGGTCCAGGGCGATCAGCCGCGCTATCGTCTGGTGGAGCTACACCGCAAACGGGTACAAAACGGTGAGCGTAGCGTGCTGGTGGGTCTGCAATCTTTTGCCGAAGGTCTGGATTTAAAAGGCGACCTGCTGACGCAGGTGCATATTCATAAAATCGCCTTTCCGCCAATCGACAGCCCGGTAGTGATCACCGAGGGTGAGTGGCTGAAAAGCCTGAATCGTTATCCTTTCGAAGTACAGAGTTTACCGGCCGCATCGTTTAATTTAATCCAGCAGGTCGGGCGACTCATCCGTAGCCACGGCTGCTGGGGGGAAGTCGTTATTTATGACAAGCGTTTATTGACCAAAAACTACGGCAAGCGTTTACTGAATGCGTTACCCATATTTCCGATAGAGCAACCTGCTGTGCCAGACGTTATAGTAAAACCAAAAGAAAAAGCGAAACCCACGCGCCGCCGCAGGCGTTAACGATGTGAGCAACAGCAAGGAGTTATCGATGGATTACCGCAAAATCATCAAAGAGATTGGGCGAGGGAAAAATCACGCGCGTGACCTGGATAAGGATACTGCTCGCGGACTGTATACCCATATGCTGAACGGCGATGTACCGGAGCTTGAGATGGGCGGCGTACTGATTGCGCTACGTATTAAAGGCGAGGGTGAAGCGGAGATGCTGGGCTTTTACGAAGCGATGCAGAACCATACTATTCGCTTGACGCCGCCGGTTGCTAAACCCATGCCCATTGTTATTCCCAGCTATAATGGCGCACGCAAGCAGGCGAATCTGACTCCGTTGCTGGCAATTTTACTGCACAAGCTGGGCTTTCCGGTAGTGGTGCACGGCGTCAGTGAAGATCCAACCCGCGTGCTGACAGAAACCATTTTCGAACTGATGGGCATTACGCCAACGCGGCATGTGGGGCAGGCACAGGCAAAACTCGATGGTCATGAGCCGGTGTTTATCCCGGTGAGCGCGCTGTGTCCTCCGCTGGAGAAACAGCTGGCGATGCGCTGGAGAATGGGCGTGCGTAACAGCGCGCATACGCTGGCTAAACTCGCCACGCCGTTTGCTGAAGATGCCGCGCTGCGTCTTTCCAGCGTGTCGCATCCGGAATATGTATCGCGCGTGGCGAAATTCTTTAGCGACATCGGTGGCCGTGGCCTGTTGATGCACGGTACAGAAGGCGAGGTGTATGCCAACCCGCAGCGCTGTCCGCAGATAAGCCTGATCGATTCATCCGCTGTGCGAGTGTTGCAGGAGCGTCAGAGTGAGATGCCCGACGAGCCGGTACCGCTGCCAGTGGCAAAAGATCCGGAAACTACCGCGCGCTGGATTGAACGTTGTCTGGCCGGTAGCGAGCCTGTTCCGGCCTCGTTGAAAATTCAGATGGCCTGCTGCCTGGTCGCAACCGGCGAATCTTCCTCGCTGGCTGAAGGCCTTGCTCGCGTCGGGCAAAGCTTCTAATTTTCTTGTTCCCCCCGACAGGTCATTTACCAGGCCTGTCGGTTCATCCTTTGCATCAACGTGAAATTTCTGCACGTTTATTGATCTCCTGACTGCCGTGGCGCAGCATAGTTTGTTGAAAAATAAGAAACACAACAAACACGCGACACAACAGGAGATAACAATGAACAGTGGACATCGCTTCCATGTGCCAACGCTGCACGCCTTTATTCAGGCCGTTTTTCACCAGATGGGGAGTAACGAGCAGGAAGCGCGGCTGGTGGCCGATCATCTGATTGCCTCTAACCTCGCCGGGCACGACTCCCACGGCATCGGCATGATCCCAAGCTATATTCGCTCCTTCTCGCAGGGACATCTGCAGATCAACCGTCATGCCAAAGTGGTTAAAGATGCGGGGGCGGTGATTACGCTTGATGGCGATTGCGCATTTGGTCAGGTGGCGGCGCACGAGGCAATGACGCTTGGGATTGAAAAAGCGCGCCAGTACGGTATCGCCGCCGTGGCGTTACACAATTCGCACCATATCGGACGCATTGGTTACTGGGCGGAACAATGTGCGGCGGCAGGTTTTGTTTCAGTACACTTTGTGAATGTGGTGGGCATCCCGATGGTCGCGCCGTTCCACGGCCGCGATAGCCGTTTTGGCACCAACCCTTTCTGCGTCGTTTTTCCGCGTAAAGATACTTTCCCGTTGTTGTTGGACTATGCAACCAGCGCCATCGCTTTTGGCAAAACCCGCGTGGCATGGCATAAGGGGGAACCGGTGGCTCCGGGATGTCTGATTGATGCCGAAGGAGCGCCGACCACCGATCCTGCTGTGATGCAGGTCTCTCCGCTGGGGTCGTTGCTGACCTTCGCTCAACACAAGGGTTATGCGCTGGCGGCGATGTGCGAAATTATGGGCGGCGCGCTTTCTGGTGGTAAAACCACACATGAGGAGAGCCTGCAGACCAGTGCGGACGCCATCATTAACTGTATGACCACCCTTATTATTAACCCGGAACTGTTCGGCGCGCCGGATTGCGATAACCAGGTCGCGGCATTTACTGAGTGGGTAAAAGCGTCCCCACATGCCGATGACGCCCCGATCCTGTTGCCAGGTGAGTGGGAGGTGAATACTCGTGAGGAAAGGCTGGAACAAGGTATTCCGCTGGATGCCGGAAGCTGGCAGGCAATCTGCGAGGCGGCGTTGCAAATAGGGATGCCCGACACCGTGTTACAGGAATTCCGTCAACGGCTGAAACACCAGGCAAAAAAAAGCCCGTCCAGTGGCGGACGGGCAAACAAAGGGTAACAAACAGGGTCAATGAGGGTTGGAGCATTGGGTCGTACAGGAAATCTTTCGGTTATTTGTAGATAACCGCGGTGCCGCTCATTTTGTCGTTGCCGACAGCGGAGGTGATGTTGTAACCCGTTGCGCCGGCAGCGGCGGCTTTCTCAGCCAGTTTTGCTTCCAGACCATCCAGCGTGGTGGCGCCATCAGCAGATACCACACCAATTTTATTCATGCTTTGTGCCTGAGTGGAGGAAACCGGCTCGGCAGCGAAAACGCCAAATGACAGGGTAGAAAGGGCGATGGCGGCAACGGCAAATTTAATATTTTTCATGATTAATCTCTCGCAGGTTTGTTCTGTTAGTCAGTGTTCTGGTAAGAAGACGTTGTTTCGTCGATGTGAGAAGTATCACGTTTTTTTATGCGAGAGAAAATCGAATAGAATTGACGGCGTCAATCAAAAAAATTGAATGACAAATAACTTATTGAATATTAATAAATTCGAAAGAGGGATTTACAGTTCTTGTCACTGCGCTTTACAGTGAAAGCGACAACGGCACATTTTGCTACACAGCATGCGAAAAAGCGTGCTCGTAAAGGAAATTATCTGCGCTGAAACGTTTGGTAAAGATAAGTCAACGTAACTGGCTGTCTTTCGAACCTCTGCGATTATATCCTGAAAATGCTGAGCTATGTGAATCTTTATCCTGCTGACAGGCTATGCATAAGCGTACGCCTGGCACTGCCTCACGTCTGGCCTGCGGGATAGGATTACCGCACTCTTCGCATTCATACAGACTTTCCCCGCTCGGTAATTCACCACGGGCGCGGGCAACAGCATCTTCAATAGTATTGTTGATCTGCTCGTTAACTGCGTCCTCATTTGCCCATCCGGATGCCATATGTACCTCCTGTTATTGTCTACAGAATAAGTATAGCGAATATGATGGCTGAAAAACGACCACACATCAGCGGTATCAGATTTCAGACCATTCGCGCAGGAAACTGCATTCGGGATGAATGCAGTTGGGCTGAAGTGGAGGGGTTACTTATAGATAGTGGCGCTACCGTACATCTGGTTTTTACCGCCCGCAGAGTTAACGACAAAGCCTTTTGCGCCTTGCTCTTTTGCTTTCTCTGCCAGCTTGTCTTCGAGATCGCTCAGGTTAGTGGCGCCGGTAGCGAATACTGTACCTGAGGCCTGGAGCTGACCGGTTGCTGGGCTGGTGTTGGGCTGTGCGGCAAAGGATGCGAACGTCATACCGGTTAGTACGGTAGCGGCAAGTAATGTGAGGCATTTCTTCATGGTGATATCCTCTGAGAAACAACAGGTGGTGCCTGATAAGTTTAGGCCGCCAGCGGAAGACATTAACCGCAAAAAACTGGTGATAACATGTCTGTTTTTTGAACAATCGGTAAGGCAACGTCCAGGCATAAAAAATCAAATATCCTTGTTGTGTGTGTTTACCGCGTGGCGTTATGCGGGTATCTTACGCCGCTGTTAAAAGGAGAATGCTATGTCCCCCCAGAAACCGGGATTACACCCGCGTAACCGCCACAATGGCCGTTATGATCTTGCGACTTTATGCCAGGTTACACCCGAGTTGACGCAATTTCTCACCCTCACGCCCGGCGGCGAGCAGAGCGTTAACTTCGCCAATCCGCAGGCAGTGAAGGCGCTCAATAAAGCACTGCTGGCGCATTTTTATGCGGTGAAAAACTGGGATATTCCAGACGGTTTTCTGTGTCCGCCAGTTCCTGGTCGTGCGGACTACATTCACCATCTGGCCGACCTGTTAGGTGAAACGACAGGAACTATTCCGGTAAATGCGAGCGTGCTGGATGTAGGGGTTGGGGCAAACTGCATTTATCCGCTGATTGGCGTGCATGAATACGGCTGGCGATTCACCGGTAGCGAAACCAGTCGCGAAGCGTTTAACAGCGCTCAGGCGATTGTTAACGCCAATCCGGGGTTGACTCGCGCAATTCGTTTGCGCCGGCAAAAAGATGCAGCGTCAATCTTCAACGGTATCATTCATAAAAATGAGCAGTATGAAGCCACAGTATGTAACCCGCCATTCCATGATTCTGCGGCCTCAGCCCGCGCCGGAAGCGAACGTAAGCGTCGTAATCTGGGTCAGGACAAAGATGATGCGCTGAACTTTGGCGGACAGCAGCAGGAGCTGTGGTGTGAAGGCGGCGAAGTGGCGTTCATCAAGAAAATGATCGCCGAAAGCCAGGCCTTTGGCCGTCAGGTGATGTGGTTTACCACGCTGGTTTCGCGCGGTGAGAATTTACCTCCGCTGTATCACGCATTAACGGATGCGGGCGCGGTGAAAGTGGTTAAGAAAGAGATGGCCCAGGGGCAAAAGCAGAGCCGCTTTATTGCCTGGACCTTTATGGATAACGATCAGCGTCGTCGTTTTATGGCGCGTAAACGCTAGAGCGTTGGCTCCCCTGGCGGCAGTTGTTCGCTTGCCGCCGACGGAGGGCCATTCACCGGTGCAGGCAAGACCTGATACGTCTGTACCGGGGCGCGTACGTTGGCCAGATCGAAGTGTTTTTTCACCTGGCTGTCGAGCGCGAAACGTACCGTCCACTGTTTCAACGGCAGGGTCGTAAATGAGACCCGTAGCGTGAAAGCCGTATTGGTTAACCCCACGATCCCGGCAAACGACGGCTCGCCGATAATAAGCCCGCGAATATCATCCTTTTCCATCAGCTCAGCGACAGCGTCTTTCAACGCCTGATTGGCTTTATCCGCATCTTCATGACGGTCGACATCGTAATTGGCGACGACTGAGCCAATGCCACGCACAAAGTTGGCGAAGGTGGTTATCGATGACCAGGGAATGATATGGTACGCCCCGGTATCCTGACGCACCCCCACAGAACGAATGGACATCCTTTCAACCGTACCGGTGAGTGGACCGATAGTGACTAAATCCCCGGTGTTCATACCATTTTCGAACTGAATGAAGATCCCGGTGATAATGTCTTTTACCAGCGTTTGCGAGCCGAAAGAGATCGCCAGCCCCAGCGCCCCGGCCCCGGCCAGCAAGGGGGCGATGTTGACGCCAATTTCGGACAGCACAATCATGATAGTAATAGTGCTGATAATCACCGCCAGCGCATTGCGGAACAGCGTTAACAGCGTGCGGGTACGGGCACTGGGCAATGGGCGACCGTGTATATCGGAAGCCAGACGATTTTCAATCAGGCTGGCAAGGATCGTCCAGCCAATGGCGGAGAAGAAAAGAATCAGCGCGATACGAATCAGGATATCCACCGTTTTCTCTCCGGCACCGTAATGCAGCCAGTTCCAGAAGTCGAACAATCCCCAGGCATTGAGCAGCAGCATCACCGCGACGCACACCGTCAGGATCCGGGCCACGCTTAACGCCGTCGACAGCCAGCCATTCAGCCGTTTTTGTAATTCCGGGTAGCTGCGCTGGGTATGTGGCGACAGGGTAATCGTTTTGGCTATCCAACGCGAAAGCATGCCGGAAACAAAGGCGGCAATGCCGATAATCACCAGGCTGCGTAACGTTGCGCCCATCATGAATTTCAGACTGTTGCCAGGGTCAAACAGCGAGAAGAAAAACAGCACAATGAAGTAAGCGCTGGCCAGCCAATGCCATACCAGCGCGAAGGCGCGGATGAACAGGCTGAAAAAGGCTAGCGATCTTTCCGCCAGATTGAGCAAATGCTGCGTGATCTCTTTCTTATTTCTGAAAATCAGATACAGCGCCCATAGCGTGATACACAGCATGATGATGACGTTTGCCATCGCACCGACCTGCACGTTAACCTGATTTGAGATAATAGGAACGGCAACAATCAGTCCGTAACCAATCAGGCTGCTTAATGAACTCAAACGGCGATTCCAGTAGCGCGCGCCGTCATCCTGAATATTAAACGGGCGTAGCTCTGCTACGGTCGGGCAAAATATCAGACGTAAAATCGCCTTGAAGAACTCAATCAACGCAAAGGCATTGAGGAACAGGCTTTGCTGGAAAGCGATGGTGCGGCTCCCGGCGTTCATTCGATCGCTCAGAATCTGCCCTATAAACAACGTCAGCGCCAGCAGTAATAAATCGATAATAAATGCGCCGACGATCATCGCCGGAAGCTGTAGCCAGTTGCTGCGTTCGCGGTTTTTCCGTCGCGCCCATTGCCCCATTTTGCGATACAGCGGCAGCGCGCACAGGCGGATCAGCCAGTAAAACCCAAACACTGACGCTGCCAGCATTAAAAAATGGGTCAGGGCATTGGTGAAGGTTTGCGGGTTAAAGGTTTTATGCGGGGCGTCGGTGATGTTGCGGTAAAGCTGGGCAAAGCGGTCGGAAAGAACTTCACTATAGTGACGACTGACATCTGTCACGTTTTCCAATACCGTTTTTTCTTCAGTTAGCGTGGGGGGGACAATCACCGGCACGGGTTCGGGAGGAGGCGTTGCCGCGACTTTGCGCAATTGACCAATCAACTCCTGGCGCGATGCTTCATTGTCCAGTACGTCAGCCAGCGCGGCGTAAGCGGCTTTCTTTTGCTCAACATCAGGCTCTTTTGCGGGGGTGGCTTGCGGGTCGGCTGAAGTCGGGGTTGTGACGCCGGGTATCGTCACCGCGTGAGACGGTATGCTCAGCAGACAAAAGAAGACCAACAGGATCCAGCGCATGACTCCTCCCATGAGAAAATAAATTCAAAAGGATAAGTATAGATGCCAGAGCGTAAGAGAATGGAAATGAGAGGATTCTGGTGAAAACCTCCCTTCGGGCGAAGGGAGGTCAATGCATCAGGAGACGTGCTGCAAGAACTCCTGTAAACGCTGGCTGGGTGGATTTTCAATCAGGGCTTGCGGATTACCGTCTTCGGCAATACGTCCCTTATCAATGAAAATCAGACGTGAGGCCACTTTTTCGGCAAAGCCGATCTCGTGGGTCACAATCACCATGGTCATTCCTTCTTCCGCCAGATCCTGCATGACTTTCAGAACTTCGTGACGCAGTTCAGGGTCAAGCGCCGAGGTTGGCTCATCAAACAGCATCATTTTCGGCTTCACTGCCAGTGCACGGGCGATAGCCACACGCTGTTGTTGACCGCCGGACAGTTCAGAAGGGTAGTGATGCGCGCGCTCGGCCAGGCCGACCTTCGCCAGCAATTCTTTCGCCAACTTCTCTGCCTGTTCTTTATTCGCCCCGCGTACGCGCTGCGGCCCAAACATGACGTTTTCCAGCGCCGTCAGGTGGGGGAACAGGTAGAACTGCTGAAACACCATCCCGGCTTCCTGGCGAATTAACCGCTCATCGACCTTGGGATCGTTGACTTTCAGACCGTCGACGATCAGATCGCCAGAGGTTATCTCTTCCAGCTTGTTAATGCAGCGCAGCAGCGTAGATTTACCGGAACCGGACGGCCCGATGATGACCACGACTTCGCCCTGCTTAATGTTCAGATCAATATTGTGCAGCACCTGGGTAGGACCAAAGTGCTTAGAAACGTTTTTAAATTCAATCACAGGATTTTCATCCTTCTTTCCAGACGACGCAGAATGAAGCTCAGCACCAGCGTAATGATCAGATAGAACACCGCAACGGCGCTCCAGATTTCCAGTGCGCGGAAGTTACCGGCAATGATTTCCTGGCCCTGGCGGGTCAGTTCAGCGACGCCAATGACGATAAACAGCGAGGTATCTTTAATGCTGATGATCCACTGGTTGCCCAGCGGCGGCAGCATACGACGCAGCGCGAGAGGCAAAATAACGTGACGGATAGTCTCTGTACGTGAAAGTCCAAGCGCCAGTCCGGCTTCACTGAATCCTTTATGGATTGAGAGCACCGCGCCGCGGGTGATTTCCGCAATATAGGCACCGGAGTTGATCATAATAGTGACAACGGCGGCGCTAAAGGGGTCAATACGTAAATCGTTAAACGCCATTGGCAGAGCGAAGTAGATAAACATCACTTGCACAACGATTGGTGTACCGCGAATGACTTCGATAAACACCAGCGCTACGTGGTTGGCTATCCAACCGCCGAAAGTACGCGCAAACCCTGCTGCAAGCCCGATTACCAGGCCGCCAGCCAGACCGAGGATCGAGATCCATAAGGTCATTTTGGCGCCTTCAATCAAAAGCGGGATGGCGGGCCAGATGGCACTCCAGTCAAACTGCATATGTCGTTCCTGTTACCGTGGTGTAAATATTCAAATGCCCGTTTTGCCAGATACGCTGTGCTTATCCGGTTACAGGTCTCAAAAATCCTGGGAAAGGCCCGGTATGCATCGCGCCACCGGGCATCACTGCCAGTTATTATTTAGGTTCAGTACCGAACCATTTTTTGTAGATCTCGTTATAAGTACCGTTCTCTTTCAGCGTTTTCAGCGCGCCGTTCACTTTCTCACGCAGGTCATTGCTGCCTTTCGGGAAGGCGATACCGTACTGCTGAGCTTCCAGCGAGTCACCTACGGCTTTGAACTGGCCGTTACCCGCGGTTTTGATGAAATAAAGAATGTTTGGCGTGTCATGCAGCACGGCGTCTGCGCGGTTGGTGCCCAGTTCCATATAGGCGTTATCGATATTTGGGAACTGACGCAGGTCTTTGGTTTTGATGTTAGCTTTGGCGTAATCAACGGAGCCGGTGCCGCTCTTCACCGCAACGACTTTACCATCCAGGTCTTTCACGCTTTTAACGTCGTTATTATTCGCTTTGACCATCACTAACAGACCGCTTTTGTAGTAGCCGTCAGAGAAGTCGATCGCTTTTTTACGCTCGTCGGTGATGGTGATACCCGCCAGTGCCAGGTCGACGTTTTTGGTTTGCAGAGCAGGGATGATGCCGCTGAAATCCATTGGTTTCAGTTCATAATCCAGCTTCAATTCTTTGGCGACGGCAGCCCACAGATCCACATCAAATCCAACGTATTTGTCACCCTGTTTGAATTCAAATGGAACAAACGCGGTGTCAGTTGCGACAACCAGTTTCTTATCTGCGGCATGGGAGGACACCGCAAAAGCCAGGGTAAGTGCAGCCAGTGAAACTTTTAATACAGACTTCATAGGATTTCCTTTTATATCCACGGGGCGATCCCCTGCGAGAACATATGGCTTAATGAAAAAATCGTGCCACTTTTGCAACTCATTGTTTTAAAAAGAAGGTATTTCTTTTCTCTGCACAATAAGTAGGGCAAAGCGGATAATCTGCACTATTTTGGGGCACTCATTTGGTGCGTACCTGACACGGTGCAAACGGTATGACTATTTAGCGTAAAAATTGTTGATAAAACAATCTTTCGTTAACGATTGTGTGAGGTGATTATTACAATTAATTTACTTTGGAGTGACGAATGATCAATGTTATGCACCATAGATGTGCAAAACCCCCGCCGGAGCGAGGGTTTTATAGGTAATTCTTATGCCTACAGTTATTCAATGTTGGCTTCGATAAACCACAGGAATTTGTCGAGATCGCGTGACGCAGCGGTGAAGATATCCGCTGTATCTTCGTCTTTTGCTTCGCTAATGGCTTTACGTACGCTATTGGCGACCACTGCATAACGATCGGCCAGCTCTTTTAAGTGGTCCTGTACGCTATGGATATCCAGCGGATAGCTTTTCAGCGGCGTTTTGCTGTTAATGACCTGGGTTGTACCCAATGCCACACCGCCTAACTGTACGGCGCGCTCAGCCATGGTATCGAGATGATCGGTCAGGGCAGTACGGAAGCCATCCAGCATTTCATGGACAGCAATAAAGTTCGCGCCGCGCATGTTCCAGTGAGCCTGTTTAGTGATCAACGACAGGTCGATGAACTGGATCACTTG
>NZ_JAHLQZ010000070.1:0-19267 GCF_018919505.1 Citrobacter sp. S55_ASV_140 | reverse complement strand
AGATCAGGGTGGATTAACCCGCGAAAACGGGCAGAAATTCCGCGAAGCGATTTTGTCCCGCGGGAACAGTACTGATTTGGCTGAACTTTATCGCCAGTGGAGCGGGCGCGATCCCCGTATGGAGCCGATGCTGGAACATCGTGGTTTGAGCGCGTAAGGCACTGTCAGTAAAAAAAATTGAGCCGGGCGTGATGCCCGGTCTTATCTTACTGTTCATTATTGCACCTGATAAGATTTATTCTCAAATAAAAAATTACATAAATTTTCTTTTTTATCGTTAAGATGATTGCATCAGAAACGTTCGAACAGGGAGGAAGATCGTGATGATGAGAAATACGATGGAAATAGATGCAATTTTGATCGAGTTGAACAAGTCAATTGATGCCCACTATAAATGGCTGGTGAATATGTTCCGTTGCGCAGTAACCTCGAATGCTACGCAACCAGATATCATGGGTGACAACGCGCATTTTGTTTGCCAATTTGGACAGTGGCTTAATAATCAATCGCTGCGCAATGAAGATGATTGTAGCTATGTGAATAAGATAAATACTGTTCATGAAAAAATGCATTTATCAGGCAAGGATTTGCTATTGGCAATACTGGAGAAACGGAGTTATCCATGGCATTTCACCAAATTCGAGGACGCGTTACTGGCATTTACGTCTGCTGTAATGGACTATAAAATATATTTGCTGAGTATCCGGAGCAATATCGACATATTAACAGGCTTACCGGGCAGAAGAATGCTCGATGAGTCTTTTGACCAACAGTTAATCGATGCCGAACCGCTTAACCTTTATATATTGCTGCTGGATATCGACCGTTTTAAACACGTTAATGATACGTATGGCCATCTTGTGGGGGACGTAGTATTACGCGCTCTGGCAGCAAATTTTCTGGCATGGACGCGATATGATGAACAAGCTTACCGCTACGGTGGCGAAGAGTTCATTATCATCATCCGAACGAAAACTGATGAGCAGGCCCGCCAGGCTGGGTTGCGATTGTGTCAGCTTGTTGGCCAGCAAAAAATCCCTTACGCAGATGGAGAGATCGCTATCACCGTAACGGGCGGTATCACCAGAGCTCAGCGGGATGAGAAATTAGATACCGCTCTTGGACGGGCTGACAGAGCGATGTACCAGGGAAAACAGAGCGGCAGAAATCGCTGTATGTTTATGGATGAACGCGAGCAGATCACCCTGGTTAACGCCAGTGATGGACTTTCGTTCCACCTCAGCGCGTGAGATTCACCTAAGCTGTTTTGCGTTAGTTACGTTTCGTTTAGCTTTCATTGGGGTTGCCGATGATAGGTTAGCCAGATATCCGTTATCTTCGCAGGGAATTGCCAGATAGCGTATAAAGCAAAACACAAATCTATCCATGCAAGCATTTACCGCTGGTTTATCCGGCGGTTTTTTTTATTGATGGCCAGGGAAAAGGTGCAGGAAAGGCGATTCAGGTAAAAAAATGGCCCCTTGTGCAGTGACGCTACAAGGGGCCGGTTCGGTGCAGGACTATCGTCGTTCATCAATCATCCCATCTGTGGCTAAAATACGCGGCCAGAAAACCGGAAAATAAAATAATTCCCAGAACAGCCATAAAAATATTCATATTACCCAGCATAGTAAATGCTCCTTTATCTGTGAGTTTCCTCTCTTACCTTAAGTTCACCTCGCTTATGACTATAGTAGCAATTGCAACTTAAACAAAGGCTGAACTGTATGATTATTTCGTCTGAAATGTAAAAAATTGACGCGATTTTGTCGGGGAAAATAAATAATAGTGACAAGGCGCGCTTATCCTCGGCAAATTAACCACGATTTTATGCTGAGTGCAAAGTCATTGTTATACGACCCCCATGCAAATTGTTGCACGGTTATAATGCAACGCTGTCTCATGGTGGTTCAATTTTCCTGGCGATCCGCCTTACTGGCGAAATATTTTCATCCAGCCACTGAACTGTACTACTCTAATGCTTTGATTTTATATGGTGTTTTAATATCTGGCATCGTTTTTGCCTTATCACTTCTGAATCCCCTTAATTTGCACCGTTTTGTCTGCCCGGCTGCACCGGAGCTTTCAGCGAATCTAATTTCAGGAGTGAAACTATGCAGCGTCGTACAATTTTAAAAGCTTTTGCGTTATCGGCCTCCGTTATGGCAATGGGCATGAGTTTTAGCGTCCAGGCGGCTGACACTATTAAAGTGGGCATCATGCATTCGTTATCCGGAACGATGGCGATTTCCGAAACGCCGTTGAAAGATGTGGCGTTGATGACTATTGACGAAATCAATGCGCAGGGCGGCGTGTTGGGCAAAAAGCTGGAGCCGGTGGTGGTTGATCCAGCCTCGAACTGGCCTTTATTTGCTGAAAAAGCTCGACAGTTGCTGAGTCAGGACAAAGTAGCGGCGGTGTTCGGGTGCTGGACATCGGTTTCGCGTAAATCGGTGTTACCGGTATTCGAGGAATTAAATGGTTTGCTGTTTTATCCGGTGCAGTATGAAGGCGAGGAAATGTCGCCTAACGTCTTTTATACCGGCGCGGCGCCTAATCAGCAGGCGATCCCGGCTGTTGAGTATCTGATGAGTGAGGACGGCGGCAGTGCGAAACGCTTCTTCCTGCTGGGGACTGATTATGTTTATCCGCGCACGACTAATAAAATTCTCCGTGCCTTTTTGCATTCGAAAGGCGTTGCCGATAAAGACATCGAAGAGGTGTATACCCCGTTTGGACACAGTGATTATCAGACCATTGTCGCCAGCATTAAAAAATTCGCCGCAGGGGGAAAAACGGCGGTGGTCTCAACCATCAATGGTGATTCTAATGTTCCATTCTATAAAGAGTTAGCGAACCAGGGGCTGAAAGCCACCGATGTTCCGGTGGTGGCCTTCTCCGTAGGTGAGGAAGAATTGCGCGGTATTGATACGAAACCATTGGTAGGTAACCTTGCCGCCTGGAACTACTTTGAGTCCGTGGATAATGCGGCTAACAAGAAGTTTGTTGCGGATTACCGGGCGTATGCCAAAGCGCACAAATTACCGAATGCGGATTCGGTTGTGACAAACGACCCAATGGAAGCCACCTGGGTTGGTCTGCATATGTGGGCACAGGCAGTAGAAAAAGCCGGAACTACCGATGTGGATAAAGTCCGTGCTGCAATGGCAGGGCAATCATTCGCCGCGCCATCTGGCTTTACCCTCACGATGGATGCCACCAACCATCATCTGCACAAACCCGTCATGATTGGCGAGATTGAAAGTAATGGTCAGTTTAACGTGGTGTGGCAAACCGATGAGCCGGTTCGCGCCCAGCCGTGGAGCCCGTATATCGCCGGCAATGATAAAAAATCTGAACAACCCGTAAAAACCGCCAGCAACTGATCTTATGCCCTCCTACGGGAGGGCAACGCTTAGGAGAATGCTCATGAAAGTCATGCGCTTTATTCGTGGTGTGATGTTGCTGACGTGGTTTTTGCCGTGGATAGCGCAGGCATCAGATGCCGATACTTTTACCGCTGCCAACCGGGCGCAGCAAGCCACCTTGCTTGAACAATGGGCGATGAATCCCGACCTTCAGCGTTTACCCGTGCTTAAGGCGCTGCGAGATGAAAACCTGCTGACCGATAATGCGAAACATGCGTTTGTCATGGACGGGGCGCGAGCACAACCGCTGGGGACGGCGACAGGTCCTGACGGCGAGCTAAAAAAAGTCCGTCTGACTAACCGACTGCGCAATCTTGTCGCCGGAACGCTGGCTGCGCATCAACTTTTAAGTGACAGTGTCACGGTTAGGGCTGATGCCGCACGCATATTACAGCGTGAGGCGATGCCTGGCATGCTGCCATTTTTACAGCAACGACTGGCGCAGGAATCGGATGCTGACGTGAAATCTGCACTGGTTATTGCGCTGGCTAACCTGCAACTGACCAGTGCATCACCAGAGGTCAGGCGGCAGGCAATTGAACTGTTGGGGGCGTCAAACGACCCTGAAACCCAGGCGAAATTACAACCTTTCACCCGTGCAGAGCATGAACCTGATGCCCGCGTTCGCGCTGCCGCCGACGAAAGTCTGAATTCCATCGCACACCGCATGAAGGTTGGCGAGCTTCTTGGACAGGCCTTTATGGGACTGTCTCTGGGCTCGATTTTGCTACTGGCGGCACTGGGTCTGGCGATTACTTACGGGTTACTCGGCGTCATCAATATGGCGCATGGCGAGATGTTAATGCTCGGCGCTTACTGTACCTGGATGGTGCAACAGTTGATGGGGCAGTTTCTCCCGCAATGGTTAGCCTGGTATCCGGTCATTGCGCTTCCGGTCGCCTTTTTACTTACCGCGGCAGTAGGAATGTTGCTGGAGCGCGGCGTGATCCGCCATTTATATGGCCGTCCGCTTGAAACACTGCTGGCGACATGGGGGATCAGTCTGATGCTAATCCAGTTGGTGCGAATGACCTTTGGCGCGCAGAACCTCGAAGTCGCCAATCCGACATGGCTTTCCGGGGGAATTCAGGTCTATGCCAATCTGATTTTGCCGTGGAACCGAATTGTGGTGCTTGGCTTTGCCATGCTGGTGCTGTTCTTCACCTGGCTATTGTTGAATAAAACCCGTCTGGGGCTGCGTGTGCGCGCGGTGACGCAAAACCGCAATATGGCGGCCTGCTGCGGCGTGCCTACCGGGCGAGTCGATATGCTGGCCTTTGGACTGGGTTCAGGGATTGCCGGGCTGGGTGGCGTGGCGCTGTCGCAGCTGGGTAACGTGGGGCCGGAGCTGGGGCAAAGTTACATTATTGATTCGTTTCTGGTGGTGGTGCTTGGCGGCGTTGGACAACTCGCCGGGAGTGTGGCAGCGGCGTTTGGTCTCGGGATCTTCAATAAAATTCTTGAGCCTCAGGTGGGGGCTGTTCTCGGCAAAATTATGATCCTCGTGCTGATCATTCTGTTTATCCAGAAACGACCTCAGGGACTTTTCGCATTGAAAGGGAGGGTTATTGACTAATGACTATGCCAATGACATTAACGCTGGCACGAAAAGCGCCGCGCGTGACGCGCATCCTGGGACTGTTTTTGCTGCTGGCGCTCATTATTCTGCCATTTCTGGCGCTACTCCCCGCGGATCATCCGCTGGCAATCTCCGTCTGGACGCTGACGCTGGCCGGGAAAATCCTGTGTTATGCCATTGTGGCGGTGGCACTGGATCTGGTGTGGGGCTATGCCGGAATGCTTTCACTGGGTCATGGCATTTTCTTTGCGCTGGGGGGATATGCGATGGGGATGTACCTGATGCGTCAGGCCTCCGGCGAAGGACTACCGGCTTTTATGTCGTTTCTGTCGTGGACCGAACTGCCCTGGTTTTGGTGGGGAACGCAACATTTTATCTGGGCTATGCTGCTGGTTGTGCTGGTGCCCGGCCTGCTGGCGCTGGTGTTTGGCTGGTTTGCCTTTCGCTCAAAAATCAAGGGCGTCTATTTCTCTATCATGACTCAGGCCCTGACTTTCGCAGGCATGTTGCTGTTTTTCCGTAACGAAACCGGGTTTGGTGGAAATAACGGTTTCACCGGATTTACCACTATTCTGGGGTTCCCCGTGACCGCGACCTCAACCCGTATCGCGCTGTTTCTGGCGACGGTGATGCTACTGGTGCTGGCGTTATGGCTGGGACTGGCGCTGGCGCGCAGTAAGTTTGGTCGTATCCTGACCGCCGTGCGCGATGCCGAGAATCGGCTGATGTTCTGTGGCTATGATCCGAAAGGTTTCAAGCTGCTGGTGTGGACGCTTTCCGCTGTATTGTGCGGGCTGGCTGGTGCGCTGTATGTTCCGCAGGTGGGCATCATTAACCCCAGCGAAATGTCACCGACCAACTCGATTGAAGCGGCGATTTGGGTCGCCCTCGGCGGTCGCGGAACCCTGATTGGCCCGGTTTTTGGCGCTGTGTTGGTGAACGGCGCTAAAAGTCTGTTTACGGTGATCATGCCCGAATACTGGCAACTGTTTCTTGGTCTGATTTTTATTGGCGTTACGCTGTTTTTACCCCGTGGCGTGATTGGTCTGTTTCGCAAAGGAGACAAATAATGCAGCCAGATGAAGGTCTTTTTACCCGCCAGTTGCCAGGGGACAGATTTCGCAATCAAACCGACCCGGTGTTACAGCTGGAAAAAATCAACGTGAACTTTGATGGGTTTCAGGCGCTAACGGATCTCACGCTCAATATTGGCGTAGGGGAACTGCGCTGCATTATTGGTCCTAATGGCGCCGGAAAAACGACGTTGATGGATGTCATTACCGGCAAAACCAGGCCGCAAAGCGGTCGTGCGATTTACGATCAGTCTATTGATTTAATGACGTTTGATTCTATTGCCATTGCGCGCCAGGGGATTGGACGAAAATTTCAGAAGCCCACGGTATTTGAAGCGCTAACGGTGGCGGAGAATCTGGAGCTGGCACTGAAAAATGATAAATCAGTTTGGGGTTCTTTACGGGCTCGCCTTTCGGGTGAACAACGGGATCGCATTGATGAAATGCTGGCGCTGTTACGTCTGGGCAACGATCGCGAACGCCGTGCCGGGCTGCTTTCGCACGGACAAAAACAGTTTCTTGAGATCGGCATGCTGCTGGTCCAGGAGCCGCATTTACTACTGCTTGATGAGCCGGCTGCAGGGATGACCGATGCGGAGACGGAATACACCGCGGAGCTGTTTCGCCAGCTTGCCGGAAAGCACTCGCTGATGGTTGTTGAGCATGACATGGGATTTGTCGAGACGATTGCTGACCATGTCACGGTGCTGCATCAGGGGCGAGTACTGGCCGAAGGGAGCCTGCGCGATGTGCAGGCCAATGAGCAGGTTATTGAAGTTTATCTTGGACGGTAAGGAGGGCTGATGCTACAGGTTAATGAACTGAATCAATATTATGGCGGCAGCCATATTCTGCGTGGCGTGAGCTTTGAAGCGCGTATCGGCGAAGTGACGTGTCTGCTGGGGCGTAACGGCGTAGGAAAAACAACGCTACTAAAATGCCTGATGGGACTTATTCCTGCCCGCAGTGGAAGCGTGCTCTGGCAGGAAAAAAATGTCACGCACTGGAAGCCACATCAACGGGTCAGAGCTGGTGTGGCGTACGTACCGCAGGGCCGCGATATTTTTCCGCGGCTGACAGTGGAAGAGAACCTGTTGCTGGGCCTTTCCCGCTTTTCAGCACAGGACGCCCGGCGCGTGCCGGATGATATTTACGCGCTATTTCCAGTGCTACAGGAGATGAAGTATCGACGGGGCGGAGATTTGTCCGGCGGACAGCAGCAGCAACTGGCTATTGGACGGGCGCTGGCCAGTCGCCCGCAGTTGTTGATCCTTGATGAGCCGACCGAGGGGATCCAGCCGTCAGTAATTAAAGAGATTGGTCAGGTTATTTCTCAACTGGCGCACCGGGGCGATATGGCCATTTTGCTGGTGGAACAGTTCTATGATTTTGCGCAGCAGCTGGCTGACAAATACCTGCTTATGTCGCGCGGAAGTATTATTCAAAGCGGTTTCGGCGAGAATATGGAATCTGAGGGAGTACGAGGGCTGGTGGCCATTTGAGATACGCGACAGAACCACTCTGGCTCTGTCGCGATGACAATCAGCAGACTACCGTCTGATCCCAGGGTTTGGCGCGCATACCCTTTATCATTAACGCCCAGGCAAGGACAATCGCCACGATCAGTGCAACAAACAGCGACCACGGCGGTAATGTGGTCAAAATAACACCACTGACCAATGGATTTACCGCGGCGCCAAGCCAGCCCAGCGACTGGGCGGAAAAATAGCTGGCTTTCATTCCAGCCGGGGCGATGTTATCGATCAGCATGTATTCGCCTGGGGCGTAAATGACCTCGCCGATCGTGAAAAGGGCAGCCGAAATACCCCAGAACCACAGGCTGTTGCCGGAAAACATGAAGCCAACCAGACCGAGCACAAAGAAGATTGTGCCTATTGTCATCAGCGGTCGAATGTTAGCGGCAGTGATCCTGCGTCCGAGGGCATATTGCAGCGATACCACAATGGCGGCATTGACGGGCAGAACGACCGCTACCACTTTTTCGGCAAAATCACCGTTGGCGACCACCATCACGTATTGCGAAATACAGGAAGCAAATGCGCCGCCAACAAATGACGCCAGAAATGCCGACAACGTGAACCAACACAATGCTCTGTCGCGCAGGAGCACCGAGGGTGACCAAACCGCGGCGTTTGAACTTTCTGATGCTGCATTGGAACGTTTTACCCACGTCTGGATAAACACCAGTGGTAAAGCCGAGCAGGCGGCCGCCAGCCAGAACGGTAAGTTAATACTTTGCATCACCAGTAGCGTGCCCAGCGGGGGGCCAACGGTCCAGCCGATGTTCAGCACGGTATAGTTAAGCGAGAAAATTTTCGTTTTGTTGGTGGCAGAGAGATTATCGGCAAACCAGGCTTTCAGCACCGTTGCGAAGACGGAGTAGGCGCAGTTGATCAGGGCGAAGAGCAGTACCACCACCACCACGTTATGCACCAGTGGGATCGCAATAAAACCAGAGGCAAAACCGCAGATAGCCAGCAGCATGTAGCGTTTTTTATCGAACTTGTCGGCCAGAATACCAAAGCCAAGGCTGAAAACGACGCCAATAGTCAGGGCGACCGTCATCGCATAACCGATCAGATCGACGCTCAGGTTATACTGCCGACTGAGGTAAATCGTCATAAATGGCAGCGTAGCGCCACGCCCAATGGTTAATAGCAAAGATGATGCAAGTAACGCGAGAGTGGACCGTCTCAGAGAGATATTCATTTTCCTGCCCGATAATGCATGTTGTTATGTTTTTTTTAGATATCAGAAACAAATAGCATGGTAAAAGTGTGATGTACACCCAATAAGTTGTCGGAAAATGCCCTCAGCAGCCTACCTGAATTAATGATCTGTTCCGGTACAATGATTTCCGTTACCTTAACTTGTTTACAAAAATTTAATATTTACAAGGGCGGTGGTATGTCACGTAAAGACGGGTTGTTAGCGTTGCTGGTCGTCGTCGTTTGGGGCCTGAACTTTGTCGTCATTAAAGTGGGTCTGCACAATATGCCGCCATTGATGCTGGCAGGATTGCGTTTTTTACTGGTGGCGTTTCCGGCAATATTCTTTATTGCCCGCCCGAAAATCCCGCTTTCGCTGTTACTTGGTTATGGCCTGACTATCAGTTTTGGGCAGTTCGCGTTTCTCTTTAGCGCCATCAAATTCGGTATGCCTGCCGGATTAGCTTCTCTGGTATTACAGGCTCAGGCATTTTTCACCATCATCCTGGGGGCATTCGCTTTTGGCGAGCGTTTGCACGGGAAACAGCTGGTAGGAATTGCGCTGGCCGTGTTTGGCGTACTGGTACTGATTGAAGCCAGTCTGAACGGACAGCATGTCGGCATGCTCGGTTTTATGCTGACGCTGGCGGCAGCGCTAAGCTGGGCCTGCGGCAATATCTTTAACAAAAAAATAATGCAGCATACGGCGCGTCCGGCGGTGATGTCGCTGGTCGTGTGGAGCGCCTTAATTCCCATTATTCCGTTCTTTTTGGCATCCGCACTGCTTGATGGTCCGACACAAATTGTGCAGAGTCTGGTGGCGATAGATATGACCACCATTTTGTCACTGGTTTATCTGGCGTTTGTGGCGACCATAGTGGGTTACGGCATCTGGGGGGCTTTGCTCGGACGTTATGAAACCTGGCGGGTAGCGCCGCTGTCGCTGTTAGTGCCCGTTGTCGGTCTGGCGAGTGCGGTCGTGCTGCTGGATGAAACGCTCACGGGTTTGCAACTGCTGGGTGCGCTGCTGATTATGGCTGGGCTGTATATTAATGTGTTTGGCTTTCGTTTGCGCAAGATAGCGCAGGTGAGAGGGTAATAAAAAGCCCCGCCGTGACGGGGCAAAAACGAATTACAGGTTGCGCGTATTGTAATAAGGCACACCCAATTCGTCGGACTTATCGCTGCCGGCACCCATATGATTAAAATCGAACGGGGACTGATCGTGCGCAGGGGGCATAATCATCGCGTCACGGCTGTTCTGGGTGGCTGGTTGCGCGGTCTGTTCCGCCATGCTCTGGCCCGAAACAATCAACAGCAGGGCCAGCATCGCATAAGACAGAATTTTCATCATTTCCTCGGTTACGTCGTTTGGCGATTAGCAATTACACTGATTGAGCGGAAGCAAATAGCGTGACTCGCCGTGCATATTGGTCATACGGTATTTATGCGGCGGAACATCAAAATAGTTTTTGAACGTTCTGGTCAGGGTTTGCTGAGACTCAAAGCCGTAACGTTCCGCCAGGTAAAGAATCGGCTCGTTACTTTCTTTTAATTTTTGCGCTATTTCAGTCATTTTACGGCTGCGGATGTATTGACCCAGTGAATGACCGGTTTCTTTTTTAAACATCCGTTGCAGGTGCCATTTGGAGTAACCTGAACGCTCAGACACTTTTTCCAGCGAGAGCGGCGATTCAAGGTTATTTTCGATCCAGTCCAAAATGCTATGAATAGTGATTGTGTCAGTATTGCGTCTGGACATCGTCATACCTCTTTTCTGTTTACGGCAGAATTCTCTTAAGCAAATGCTCAAGCGTGGCTACTTCATCCGCCGTTAAGTTTTTTGTTAGTTCCTGGTGCAGGTCTTGCCCGACTAATTGGTGACACTGCTCGCAAATTGCTGCGCCATGCTCGGTGAGTTTCACCAGCACGCCACGCTTATCGTGTGGATTCGGAAGCCTTTCTATCCAGCCTTTACAGGCCAGTCTGTCCAGCATCCGCGTCAGGGCGCCAAGATCGACAGACAGCACTTTTTTCAATTCGACAGGGGTGATGCACACCGCGCAACGGATGGAGCAGAGCACTTTGAACTGTGATGCCGTGATATCCAGCGGTGACAGATAGTCGTTTAGCAAACGATCTTTTTTCTGATTAACCATGTAGATCAAACGCCCCAGTGGGATGATTTCGTTAAACAGATCACTGGTGCTTTTCACAATGGTTGCCCTGGCAAGTAGTTAGTCACGGCTGATATTATTGCTTAGGCAAATATAAGTCAAATAAATGGGGCGGAAAATGCCACGTTTTGCTAAATCCGCAGGCTCATCAACAGATGTATATAATTTTAACAGTTTGATAATTATGGCTTATAGGTGCAGGTGAAAAATGAATCCTTACACCGTGAAAATGGCTTATCTCTCGGGTTTCACCTTATACTTGCCGTTGACGATTAACGCACAGGAAAGATGACATTATGATGGACTTGTTTAAAGCAATAGGACTGGGGCTGGTAGTCCTGTTACCGTTGGCAAACCCGTTAACCACCGTGGCGTTGTTCCTTGGCCTTGCTGGTAACATGAATAGCGCGGAGCGTAACCGTCAGTCTCTGATGGCGTCTGTGTATGTGTTTGCCATCATGATGGTGGCGTACTATGCCGGACAACTGGTGATGAATACCTTCGGGATTTCAATCCCCGGATTACGAATTGCGGGTGGGTTAATCGTTGCGTTTATCGGTTTTCGGATGTTGTTTCCACAACAAAAGGCGCATGAGTCTCCTGAGGCGAAAAGCAAGTCAGAGGAGCTGGAAGATGAACCGACTGCCAATATTGCATTTGTACCGCTGGCAATGCCAAGCACCGCCGGTCCGGGCACGATAGCAATGATCATCAGCTCGGCGTCAACCGTCCGTCATGGCTCCGAATTTCCTGATTGGGTAATTATGGTTGCGCCGCCGATAATTTTTGCAGTTGTCGGCGTTATCCTGTGGGGGTGTTTACGCAGTTCTGGTGGGATTATGCGCCTGGTAGGCAAAGGCGGCATAGAAGCTATTTCGCGTCTGATGGGCTTCCTGCTGGTGTGTATGGGCGTGCAGTTTATTATTAACGGCGTGCTGGAAATTATTAAAACTTACGCTTAAAAAAACGGGCCCGGTATTGTTTTACCAGGCCCGTTTTTTATGAATGTTGAGGCCGCTCTTCGAGCGATACTGGCCATTTACGAAAGATAATCACCGACCATACCAACGCGACAACGGCAGGCACTGCGCCTGTATAACCAATCGTTGACATCGACCAGTGCAAACTCACCTGATTTCCCACCAGCGCGCCAGCGCCAATGCCGATATTAAAGATACCGGAGAACAGCGCCATTGCGACATCGGTGGCATCCGGGGCCAGCGCCAGCACTTTTACCTGCATGCCAAGGCCGATCAACATAATCGCGATGCCCCAGAAAATACTCAGGATGGCGAGGTGCATTTCGCTGTCAGCGGCTGGTAGCAGCAGCACCAGACACAGCGTCAGCAGGGCAATGGCGCTACTGATAAGCATGGACGCATGAAGGTTACCCAGTTTGCCAAATATCACACTACCAATAATACCCGCGCCGCCCAGAATCAGTAGCAGCACGGTAGCAAAGTTGGCACTCAGTCCGGCGACGGTCTGTACAAACGGTTCAATGTAGCTATAAGCCGTGTAGTGGGCGGTGACCACAATCACCGTCAGCACATACAGACTCATCAATGCCGGACGGTGGAATAACACCGGCAAACTTTTAAGTGAACCGGAGTGTTCGCTGGGCAATTTAGGCAGTAACTTAATCAGGCAGAGCAGGGTGACTAACGCCCCCATGCCGATGGCAAAGAACGTGGTGCGCCAGCCAAAATACTGACCGACGATACGCCCGATAGGCAGACCCAGCACCATTGCCAGCGCGGTGCCGGTAGCAATCAGGCTAAGCGCCTGCGCGCGTTTTCCTGCCGGGGCCAGACGAATTGCCAGCGATGCAGTAATGGACCAGAAAATAGCGTGCGCAAAGGCGATACCAATGCGGCTAATCACCAGCACGGTGAAATTCCAGGCCAGGAAAGAGAGTACATGGCTGGCGATGAACACGACAAACAGACAGATCAGCAGCTTGCGTCGTTCCACCTGGCTGGTGAGCAGCATGAAGGGAAGCGACATTAAGGCAACAACCCAGGCGTAGATCGTCAGCATGATCCCGACCTGAGCGGTCTGCATATTAAAACTTTGTGCAATGTCGGACAGCAAACCGACAGGGACAAACTCTGTGGTATTGAAAATAAAACCGGCAATGGCGAGCGTAACTACACGTAGCCACGCCACTTTGCGGGAAACAGTGTCTGTTGTCATAGTGAATCAGTGGATTAGCTGCGAAAAGGTAAGATCGCGATCTTAAAACGTTTGCTGGTGAAAATACAATCATTTCGTGATGCGGATCTCATTTTTACAGCTGCGGGTTCAATACCTCAATAAAGGCTTCCAGTTGCCTCGTCATCGCCCCCCTTCGCCAGACCAGCCACGTATTCAGCCAGCGCCAGTTTTCGCTCAATGGCCAGGCGTTGACCTGATGGTGTCCGGGCATACTCTCCAGCATCGAACGTGGAATCAGCGCGATACCCGCACCGGCAATAACGCAGGCCAGCATCCCATGGTATGACTCCATTTCATGAATGGTACCCGGCATGGCGCGATCAGCATGAAACCAGCTTTCAAAATGTCGGCGGTAGGAACAGTTGGCGCGAAACGCGTAAATACTGCAGCCGTTGACGTCGCTGGCCCGCTGGATGGGAGGGTGACCGTGTGGGGTGACAATCATCATCTCTTCACGATAGACCGGAATACCCTCAAGTCCGGGGTGGGTAATAGGGCCATCGGCAAAGGCAGCGTTCAGCGTGCCGTCGAGCACGCCGTCCAGCATGGTGCCAGAGGGACCTGTCGCCAGTGCAAACTGAATTTTCGGGTACCGTTGGTTATATTCAGCCAGCGTTGCAGGAATACGCACCGCGGCGGTGCTTTCCAGCGATCCGAGCGAAAACAAGCCCTGCGGTTCATCCCCGGCGACCACCATTCTCGCTTCCTCAACCAGCGCCAGGATCCGCTGACTGTAGCGTAAAAAGTTGTGCCCGGAGGGGGAAAGCCGCAGGCGCTGGTTTTCACGAATAAACAGATCGACGCCAAGATCGGCCTCAAGTTGGCGTATACGGGTAGTGAGATTGGACGGCACGCGGTGCACCTTCGCTGCGGCCTGCGTAATGCTGCCGGTCTCCGCGACGGCATTGAACATTTCCAGTTGCGTCAGATCCATAATATTCTCTAATCGTGAATGGTGTGGTTAATATTATTCATTTTTCAGAAAGAGTAAATATGCTCATGATATAACCATACCCTGCGATAAAGAGAGGCATCTATGACTATCACAGCAGCAACACATGCTATTTCGGTTGATCCTACCAGCGGTGAAAGACTGACGGCGATGCCGTGGGCCAGCACTGAAGAGATTGCTCAGGCACTGAGTCTTGCAGCAAGTGGCTACAGTGAATGGAAACAGACTACCGTCGCGCACCGCGCGCATACGCTGCGTCATATCGGCCAGGCCCTGCGTAATCGCGCGGAAGAGATGGCGCAGTGTATTTCACGTGAAATGGGTAAACCCATCAAACAGGCTCGGGGTGAAGTCGCCAAGTCAGCCGCGTTGTGTGACTGGTACGCCGAACATGGACCCGCGATGCTGAACCCGGAGCCCACGCTGGTGGAAAATAACCAGGCGGTGATTGAGTATCGCCCGCTTGGAACTATTCTGGCGATCATGCCGTGGAATTTCCCGCTGTGGCAGGTGCTGCGTGGCGCCATTCCGATTCTGCTGGCCGGAAATGGCTATTTGTTAAAGCATGCGCCTAACGTAACCGGCTGTGCTGCGATTATTGCACAGGTTTTTGCTGATGCAGGCGTACCAGCCGGTGTTTACGGTTGGATCAATGCCGATAACGCCGGCGTCAGTCAGATGATTAACGACCCGCGCATCGCGGCAGTCACGGTAACGGGGAGCGTACGCGCCGGTGCGGCGATTGGTGCACAGGCGGGTGCGGCGCTGAAAAAATGCGTACTTGAACTGGGTGGTTCCGATCCGTTTATTGTCCTCAATGATGCCGATCTCGATCTGGCCGTTAAAGCGGCAGTCGCCGGACGTTATCAGAATACCGGGCAGGTTTGTGCGGCAGCAAAACGCTTTATTATCGAAGAAGGGATTGCAGAAGAATTTACTGCCCGTTTTGTGGCGGCCGCGAGCGCGCTCAAAATGGGCGATCCGTTAAACGAAGAAAATGACCTTGGACCGATGGCGCGATTTGATCTGCGTGATGAACTTCATCAGCAGGTTGAAGCGTCCCTGGCCGAAGGGGCAAAGTTACTTCTTGGCGGTGAAAAAATAGCAGGTCAGGGCAATTACTATGCCGTGACGGTACTGGACGGCGTAACGCCAGAAATGACGGCTTTCCGTCAGGAGCTGTTTGGTCCGGTTGCGGCGATCACCGTTGCCAGGAATGCGGAACATGCTCTGGCGCTGGCGAATGACAGTGATTTTGGATTATCCGCCACGGTGTTCACTGCGGATGACGCGCTGGCCCAGAAGATGGCCTCTCGTCTGGAGTGTGGAGGCGTATTCATCAATGGTTACAGCGCCAGCGATGCCCGTGTAGCGTTTGGCGGCGTGAAGAAAAGTGGTTTTGGTCGCGAGCTTTCGCATTTTGGCCTGCATGAATTTTGTAATGTGCAGACCGTCTGGAAAAACCGCCTCTGAAGGTGCGGGTGCCTCCGTCGGGGGGCACCTGTCTGGTCTCGCATATTTTTGTCATTGACTCTTCGTCCGCTGACATCTAATGGTCTGACGCAGCGTATTCAGCTCTGTTATACTCGCAGGCCTTTCATACCTGCGAGCAAGGAGCATGTTGTGGCCAGGGCCATGGACAATTCAATTTTAGAGACCATTGTACAGCAGGTTCGTCCGCTGATTGGTCAGGGTAAAGTCGCTGATTATATTCCTGCGTTAGCCTCTGTCGACGGATCAAAACTGGGCATCGCCATCTGTACCGTCGATGGGCAGCACTATCAGGCAGGGGATGCACAAGAGCGCTTTTCTATTCAGTCGATTTCGAAGGTATTAAGCCTGGTCGTGGCGATGCGTCACTATCAGGAAGAGGAGATCTGGCAACGCGTTGGCAAAGATCCGTCCGGTCATCCATTTAATTCCCTGGTGCAGTTGGAACTGGAGCAGGGTATCCCGCGTAATCCCTTTATTAACGCCGGGGCGCTGGTGGTTTGCGACATGCTGCAAGGGCGTCTGAGCGCACCACGTCAACGGATGCTGGAAGTGGTCCGGGCATTAAGCGGCGTCCCGGATATCGCCTACGATGCGACGGTGGCGCGATCAGAGTTTGAGCATTCCGCACGTAACGCGGCTATTGCCTGGTTGATGAAATCGTTCGGCAATTTTAACCATGACGTGACCACTGTGTTGCAAAACTATTTTCACTACTGCGCATTGAAAATGAGCTGTGTGGAACTGGCGCGAACCTTCGTATTTTTGGCGAATCAGGGCCATGCCTTCCATCTTGAGGAGCCCGTAGTGACGCCGATGCAGGCCCGACAAATCAACGCGCTGATGGCGACCAGTGGGATGTATCAGAACGCAGGGGAATTTGCCTGGCGGGTTGGGTTGCCGGCAAAATCTGGTGTGGGTGGCGGTATCGTGGCCATCGTTCCGCACGAGATGGCGATTGCTGTCTGGAGTCCGGAACTGGACCCAGCGGGAAATTCACTGGCGGGTATCGCCGCGCTGGAGCAACTAACGCAACAAATGGGGCGTTCGGTTTACTGATGAATACGCTCGATCCTCTTTTTGCCCGGCTGGCGAAATCGACGTTTCGCTCGCGGTTTCGCCTCGGCCAGAAAGAAAGGCAGTATTGTCTGGATAAAGGCGCGCCGGTTATTGAACAACATGCAGCCGATTTTATTGCCAAACGGCTGGCTCCCGCTTTTCCCGCTAATGATGGGAAGCAGACGCCAATGCGTGGTCACCCGGTTTTTATCGCGCAGCACGCGACGGCGACCTGCTGTCGGGGGTGTCTGGCAAAATGGCATGACATTCCTCAGGGTGTGGCGCTTAACGAACAACAGCAACGTTACGTTGTCACGGTTATTTATCACTGGTTAGTGATTCAAATGAACAAGCCATAGATAACATTATCCTATGATACAACCCCTTGTGTTATGTAATTGTTAAAAGCATGCTAAGGGGGTCAATCTAAGGAGAAAAAATGGCTTCCTGCAAACCCTGCTTCGTGCTGAATGCGGCCCAGATTCTGTCGAGAATCGACGAGCTCAGCGATGTCCTTGAACAGTGCGTCAATGATGGCGCCTCCGTCAGCTTTATGCTGCCTTTTAATCGTGAGAAATCACGGCCTTTCTGGATGAACGTCGCGCAAAGCGTTGCCCGTGGGGAAAGACTCGTTCTTGGCGCCCAAAATGCCCAGGGAACGCTTGTCGGTACCGTCCAGCTCATTATCGATCAACCTGAAAACCAACCTCATCGCGCCGATGTCGCTAAGCTGCTGGTTCATACTTCTGCGCGGCGGAGCGGGATTGCCCGGGAACTGATGAACGAGCTGGAAAGTTATGCGCGTCAAAGGGGCAAAACGCTGCTGGTGCTTGATACGGCGACGGGCAGTGGCGCGGAGTTGTTCTACCACAAGTGTGGGTGGCAAAAAGCAGGAGTGATACCTGACTATGCCAAAATGCCTGACGGGACGCTGACCGGGACCACACTTTTTTATAAAACTCTCTAATTTGTCGCTGGGGATTGATCAAAACAGGGTTTCAATGTATTAAAGTTTGCTAACCTATTGGACCAATTCAATCAGGTTGTATGACTAATTAAAAAGGGAACCCATTGTGCAAACTTTAAATCGTCGCGATTTCCCCGGTGCTCAGTATCCTGAACGCATTATTCAGTTTGGTGAAGGAAACTTCCTGCGCGCCTTCGTTGACTGGCAAGTCGATCTGCTGAATGAGCATACCGATCTTAACTCTGGTGTGGTCATTGTCCGACCTATCGAAAGTACTTTCCCTCCATCACTGAGTACACAGGACGGCCTTTATACCACCATCATTCGTGGTTTGAATGAGAAGGGCGAGGCCGTGAGCGACGCCCGTTTAATTCGTTCGGTTAACCGCGAGATCAGCGTCTATAGTGAGTACGATGAGTTCCTGAAGCTGGCGCATAACCCTGATATGCGTTTTGTTTTCTCCAATACCACCGAAGCCGGCATCAGCTATCATGCTGGTGATAAGTTTGAGGATGCGCCAGCGGTGAGTTATCCGGCCAAACTGACCCGACTGCTGTTCGAGCGTTTCAGCCATTTTAATGGCGCGTCGGATAAAGGCTGGATAATCATTCCTTGTGAACTGATTGATTACAATGGTGATGCGCTGCGTGAACTGGTTCTGCGCTATGCCCAGGAGTGGGCATTGCCGGAAGCATTTATCCAATGGCTGGATCAGGCCAACGCCTTTTGCTCCACGCTGGTGGACCGTATTGTCACCGGCTATCCACGTGATGAAGTCGCGAAGCTTGAAGCGGAACTGGGTTATCACGATGCGTTTCTGGACACCGCAGAACACTTCTATCTGTTTGTTATCCAGGGGCCGAAGTCATTAGCCGCTGAGTTGCGTCTGGATAAATATCCGCTGAATGTCCTGATTGTTGATGACATCAAACCGTATAAAGAACGGAAAGTGGCGATTCTCAACGGCGCACATACCGCATTGGTTCCCGTTGCCTGGCAGGCTGGGTTGGATACCGTGGGGGAGGCCATGAATGACGCGGAGATTCGCGCCTTCGTGGAAAAAGCGATCTATGAAGAAATTATTCCAGTGCTGGATTTACCACGCGATGAGCTGGCGTCTTTTGCCAGCGCGGTGACAGGTAGATTCTGCAATCCGTATATCAAACATCAGTTGTTGTCGATTGCCCTGAACGGCATGACTAAATTCCGCACTCGCATCTTGCCGCAACTGCTGGCAGGGCAACAGGCCAGCGGTAAACTGCCTGCGCGTCTGACTTTTGCGCTTGCCGCGTTGATTGCGTTCTACCGTGGTGAGCGTAACGGTGAGTCTTACCCGGTTCAGGATGATGCGCACTGGATGACGCGTTTTCAACAGCTATGGTCCCAGCATCATGACCGGCAGATAAGTACCGAAGAGCTGGTTAAAGCTGTGCTGGCCGTTACAGAACACTGGGAACAGGATCTGACAGAAGTTTCCGGACTGGTAGAACAGGTTACTGCCGATCTGGATAGCATTCTGCTAAAAGGCATGCGCGAAGCCGTTAAACCACTGTGCTAATACGCAGACCCGGCTCAGGCCGGGTTTTTTACAGATC
>NZ_JAHLQZ010000006.1:0-64097 GCF_018919505.1 Citrobacter sp. S55_ASV_140 | reverse complement strand
CGTCCGCAGATATCTGCATGTTCCGCCACCTGTCCGACGTCGGTAGTGTAATGCCAGCAGCGCGGGCACTTCTCACCTTCGGCTTTGCTCAGTACGATTTTCAGACCTTTGAGCAATTCGCTCTGCTGAGCATCAGCTGGCGCCTCGGCAAACTCCGCAACGCTCGCACCAGAGGTCAGCAGCACAAAGCGCAACTCTTCGCCGAGCGCGGTCAATTTCGCCGCCAGTTCGGGTTCAGCGTACAGGGTGACTGCCGCTTCCAGAGAACCACCGACTTTCTTATCCGCACGCGCCTGCTCGATGACCTTGTTCACTTCGCCGCGTACTTTCAGCAGCTCGTCCCAGAAGGTATCGTTCATCGCTTCGGTTTCACCTAAGCCAAACAGGCCTTCGTACCATTCACCGGTAAAGACGTATTTTTCACGTTCGCCCGGCAGGTAACCCCAGATTTCATCCGCGGTGAAGGACATGATCGGCGCCATCCAGCGAACCAGCGCTTCTGCGATATGGAACAGCGCAGTCTGGCAGCTACGACGCGCCCGGCTTTCCGCTTTCGCGGTGTACTGGCGGTCTTTGATGATGTCGAGGTAGAACGAACCCATTTCGACGGAGCAGAAACGCATCAGGCGCTGCACTACTTCGTGGAAGTCATAGGCTTCGTAAGCTTTCAGGATCTCTTCCTGGGCCGCTTGCGCACAACCTACCGCCCACCTGTCCAGCACCACCATCTCTTCCGGTTTCACCATGTCTTTTACCGGATCGAACCCGTTCAGGTTCGCCAGCAGGAAGCGTGCGGTGTTACGGATACGACGATAGCTGTCGGCAGCACGTTTCAGAATTTCGTCAGAAACCGCCATTTCACCGGTGTAGTCGGTAGACGCCACCCACAGACGCAAAATATCCGCGCCGAGTTTGTTCATCACGTCCTGCGGAGAAACGGTGTTACCGATAGACTTGGACATCTTACGGCCCTGACCATCCACGGTGAAACCGTGAGTCAGTACCTGGCGATACGGCGCTTTGCCTTTCATCGCGGTGGAGATCATCAGAGATGACATGAACCAGCCACGGTGCTGGTCAGAGCCTTCCAGATACATATCCGCTGCGTGACCGGCAAATTCAGGACGCACGTCTACGACAGATGAGTGGGTGGAACCAGAGTCAAACCAAACGTCCAGCGTATCCGGGACTTTGACATACTGGTCAGCTTCGTCGCCGAGGATATCTTTCGGATCGAGATCCCACCACGCCTGGATGCCGTCAATTTCAACGCGTTTAGCCACTTCTTCCATCAGTTCGATAGCGCGCGGATGCAACTCTTCGGTGTCTTTGTGAACGAACAGAGACATCGGCACACCCCACGTACGCTGACGGGAGATACACCAGTCAGGACGGTTGGCAACCATGGATTCGATACGCGCCTGGCCCCAGTCAGGGATCCACTGCACGCCTTTGATCTCTTTCAGGGACTGCGCGCGCAGACCTTTCTGATCCATGCTCACGAACCACTGCGGGGTCGCCCGGAAGATGATCGGCGTTTTGTGGCGCCAGCAGCACGGATAGCTATGCTGCATCTTCTCGACGTGCAGCAACGCGCCTTTTTCGCTCAGCAGAGCGACAACAATATCGTTGGCTTTAAAGACGTTCACACCGTCCAGGGTCGGGTAGGTGCCCGCCAGATAAGCGCCGTCCGGACCCACCGGGTTCGCCACTTCCAGACCGTATTTTTGACCGATGACATAGTCGTCCGGGCCGTGGCCAGGCGCGGTATGTACCGCCCCGGTACCCGCATCCAACGTGACGTGATCGCCCAGAATCGCCGGTACGTCAAAACCCATAAACGGGTGGGTAAAGCGCAACAGTTCCAGCTCTGCGCCTTTAACGGTGCCCAGAATGGTGTAGTCAGCCGCACCAATGCGCTGCATGACGCTTTCAACCAGATCTTTCGCCAGAATCACGGCCTGGCCGTCGATCTGCACCAGCGCATAGTCAAAATCAGGCGCCAGGGAGATCGCGCGGTTCGCCGGCAATGTCCACGGGGTGGTGGTCCAGATAACCAGCGAGATCGGGCCGTTAACGTCAGAAACGGCAAATTTCGCTTTCACCGCGTCCTGATCGGCGGCGTGGAACGCCACGTCGATGGACGGGGAGGTTTTGTCATAATACTCAACTTCCGCTTCCGCCAGCGCGGAACGGCAGTCAACGCACCAGTGCACCGGCTTCGCACCCTTATGCAGGTGACCGTTGCCGATGATTTTACCCAGCGCGCGAATGATGTTGGCTTCGGTTTTGAAGTCCATGGTCAGGTACGGATGCGACCAGTCGCCCAGCACGCCAAGACGGATAAAGTCTTTACGCTGACCGTCAACCTGTGTAGCAGCGTATTCACGGCATTTAGCGCGGAACTCAGCGGCGGTGAACTTCTCGCCCGGTTTGCCATATTCCTGCTCTACTTTCAACTCGATCGGCAGACCGTGGCAGTCCCAGCCCGGAACGTAAGGCGAGTCATAGCCCGTGAGTCCTTTGGACTTCACGATAATGTCTTTCAGAATCTTGTTAACCGAGTGACCAATATGAATGCTGCCATTCGCATAAGGAGGGCCATCATGCAGAATGAAGGTTTTTTTGCCTTTTTTGGCCGCACGAATGATGCCGTACAGGTCATCATCAGTCCAACGCGCCAGCATTCCCGGTTCACGCTTGGCGAGATCGCCGCGCATCGGGAACCCTGTTTCCGGCAAATTCAGGGTTGATTTATAGTCACTCATCAGATTCTCGGTTCCGTATTTAAAACTCGTATAGGCATTAAGCCGGTTTTGTTAGCCCAAAAAAATCGCGGGCAGTCAACTCATCACGCGCAATCTGCGCTTTTAGTTCATCCAGCGAAGCAAATCGCTGCTCGCTGCGAATTTTTTTACGCAGCACTACATCTATATGGCGACCATAGAGGTCCATTACAACGTCCAGTAGATGCACTTCCAACTGCTGACGTACGCCGGCTACCGTCGGGCGGGTGCCGATGTTGGCAACACCGGGAAAAGGTTTGTCACCCAGCCCCATAACTTCAACCGCATAAACCCCTTTCACCGGAGAAACCTGGCGACGAAGCGGTAAGTTTGCCGTCGGAAAGCCAATGGTGCGTCCTAACTCGTCACCATGCACCACCCGTCCTGAGATGGTAAAAGGGTGCCCAAGCAGGCTTTCGGCCAACTGCAGGTTATCTTCAGCCAGCGCCTGACGTACCGCGGTGCTGCTGATACGAACACCGCCTTCACAGAAGGTTTGGGTACTGGTGATATCAAAACCATACTCAGCGCCCGCTTCCTGTAATAACAAGAAATCGCCCGCACGGCTAGCGCCAAAGCGGAAATCATCGCCCACAGCAAGAAATTGTACACCAAGGCGCTTAACCAGCAGATCGCTGATAAATGTCTGCGCCGTTAATGCCGCGAAGCGCCTGTCAAAACGCACGCACAATACGTAATCTACGCCACACTCCGCCAGATAACGCAGTTTTTCTCGCAGGCGAGTAAGGCGCGCAGGTGATTTGTCCGTTGCAAACAGCTCTAATGGCTGTGGCTCGAAAATCATCACCATCACCGGCAAATTGCGTTTGCGCCCTTCTTCCCGTAAGCCCTGCAGCAACGCACGGTGACCACGGTGCACGCCGTCGAAATTACCAATAGTCAGCACACACCCATGCGGGGCCTGGCTGAGATTATGTATGCCTCGTATCAGCTTCATGTCTGGCTCAAAACAGTGAAAATCGTGAAAGTATACCCTGTACCGCGGTCAAGGTTAACCGGCGATTGTTTCTCCGAAACAGAAAGAGGATGGTTTTCATTGTTATGAAACAAATTGCAGACCTTAACGGGCAATCCAATGCAATTTTTCTCGTGGAAAAGCTGTATTCACGCCACGCAAGCTGGTAGAATCCTGCGCCATCACTACGCAACGAGTGCTGCAATTTAAACGGCGCTTATTTGCACAAATCCATTGACAAAAGAAGGCTAAAAGGGCATATTCCTCGGCCTTTGAATTGTCCATATAGAACACATTTGGGAGTTGGACCTTGGCTAATATCAAATCAGCTAAGAAGCGCGCCGTTCAGTCTGAAAAGGCCCGCAAGCACAACGCTAGCCGTCGCTCTATGATGCGTACTTTCATCAAGAAAGTATACGCAGCTATCGAAGCTGGCGACAAAGCTACTGCACTGAAAGCATTTAACGAAATGCAACCACTCGTGGACCGTCAGGCTGCTAAAGGTCTGATCCACAAAAACAAAGCTGCACGTCATAAAGCAAACCTGACTGCACAGATCAACAAACTGGCTTAATCGCCTGCTTGTTGTCGCTTTGTGAAAAAACCCGCGCAAGCGGGTTTTTTTATGGCTGTCATTTGTTCATTGGCGTAAAGAGCGCCGAGTAGTCCGCATTACAAATACGCTGCACCGCCGGATGCTGGATCATCCTTTCCGCAAATATAGCGTGATATTCCTCCATCACATTCTCCACGCGCCCAATCTCCACAATTGAATCGTCGGCATAGAAGTTGTTCGAATAGAGCGTCGGGGCAACGAAAATAGCGTTATGCGTTGCACCAAAAGCTTTCATCAGCGCTGCGTCATCAAATTCGCCGAGGATTTCAACATTCAAGCCTTGTGAGTTAATCCAGTTCAACAGCTTACGACCGAGCATCGAACGACGTCCAGGGATCAGCAATCGGCGCTCTTCCAGACAGGCCGGAAACGGCTTCTCAGGCAAAGGCTGGGTGCACCAAAAACTTACGCCGCATTCGCCTATGCGCACCGAGAACAACCCTTCCTGTTGCGTAGAATCAATCGGACAGTCAGAGATAATCATATCCAGCTTATGCTGACTGAGTTGATCCAGCAGCATCTCGTGCGTTGATTCAAAACAGCGCAGATGGATTTGTTCATCTTCCACCACCGCGGCATTCAACACACGGCTGACCAGCTGTTTGGATAGCGCATCCGCCACGCCGACATCAAACAGCAAGTTAGACTCTTTGCGGTAGTTCACGATATCCAGCATTTCCTGGCTTAACGTGAACATTTTATCCGCATAACGAAAGACTAACTCGCCTAACTCGCTTGGCTCCAGCCCACGCCCCTTCCGCTTGAACAACTTTCCTTGTAAACGTTCTTCAAGCGCTTTGATCTGCCCGGTTATGGTCTGCGGTGTCAGATAAAGCGCTTCTGCTGCACCAACCACCGAACCTTCTTTATAGACATGCCAAAAGTAATACAGGTGGTTGTAATTTATATGAGACATACTCTCTCCCTGAAAATTGTCACGAAAGGGTTATCCTGTCAGGCGGATGCGTTTAACCGGGTGCGTAACCAGCAATAACCAATTACCGCCGACAGCAAGGAGCCAATCAGGATCCCCAGTTTCGCCCAGTTAATCAGCTCAGGATCGACATTACCAAACGCCAGGCTGGCGATGAAAATCGACATCGTAAAGCCAATACCGCACAGAATCCCGACCGCCATGATCTGCTGGAAATTCGTTCCTTCAGGTAATTGCGCCAGCTTTAAGCGTAACGCCAGCCAGCAAAACAGGCTGATACCCAGCGGTTTACCGATCAACAGACCTGCAATAATCCCCAGCGGTAATACGGAGGTCAGCCCATCAATGGTGACACCCTGCAGTGAAACACCCGCGTTAGCGAAGGCAAACAGCGGCAGGATCAGGTATGCCACCCACGGATGCAAAACATGCTCCAGACGCTTTGCCGGTGAACGTCCGTGTTTTTCCTTTAACGGAATGAAGAAACCGACGATCACGCCCGCCAGCGTCGCATGCACGCCGGACTTCAGGACTGCCGTCCACAGCACCACGCCCACCAGAATATAAATCCCGGTACGTCTCACGCCACACAGATTCAAGGCCGCCAGGACGAGAATGGCACACGCGGCAACGCCCAGCGACAGCAGCGAGAGATCGCTGGTGTAGAACAGCGCGATGATCACGATAGCGCCAAGATCATCGATAATCGCCAACGCCATGAGGAAGATTTTCAGCGCCAACGGAACACGACTGCCCAACAGTGCCAGCACGCCTAATGCAAAAGCGATATCCGTTGCAGCCGGGATCGCCCACCCTTCACGGGTAATAGGGTCAGCATAGTTGAATGCCAGATACAGCAGCGCCGGGACAATCATCCCCCCGATAGCGGCAATGATCGGAAATGCCGCCTGACGCAGACTGGCCAGCGAGCCTTGCATTAACTCGCGTTTTACCTCCAGACCAATCAACAAGAAGAACACCGCCATCAACGCGTCGTTGATCCACAGCAGCATATTTTTGTTGATCTCAAGCGCGCCAACCCGCAGTTGAACGGGCGTTTCCAGAAAGGCATGGTACCATCCACTGGTGACCCCGATATTTGCCATCAACATAGCGATGACGGCTGCGATGATCAGGATGATGCCCCCCGAGGCGTCACTACTAAAAAAACGATGCAGATGTTTCACTTTTATTCTCTCTATTGGGTGAATACTTCGTAAATACTATCTTACACCCTCAAAAAGCTCGTTAAAATTAGATTATTCATGATAGATAGATCGGTTTTTACGAACAAATAGACTGAAATTAAAAAAGATTTTCCGAACGGAAAACAGAAATAAAAAAGCCTGAAACTTTTCAGTCCCAGGCTTTTTATCAAATATTGAGTCGAGAGAATCAGCGCGTCAAATCGTCAAAGAACTTCTTCACGCCGTCGAAGAAGCTTTTGGAGCGCGGGCTGTTTTGCTCGCCGGTCGGGCCGCCAAAACTGTCCTGCAGGTCTTTCAGCAACTGCTTCTGCTTGTCGTTCAGACCCACTGGGGTTTCAACAACGACACGACACAGCAGATCGCCCTGAGCGCCACCGCGTACAGACTTGACGCCCTTTCCACGCATGCGGAACAATTTGCCGGTCTGCGTCTCGCCCGGAATCTTCAACTTCACGCGACCGTCCAGCGTCGGGACTTCAATCTCGCCGCCCAGCGCTGCCATCGCAAAGTTAATCGGTACTTCGCAATACAGGTTATTGCCTTCACGCTCAAAAATTGGGTGCTGTTTTACCTGCACCTGAACGTATAAATCGCCTGCTGGCGCGCCATGCTCACCGGCTTCACCTTCACCCGCTAAACGAATACGGTCGCCGGTATCAACGCCTGCCGGGATTTTAACGGACAGCGTTTTGCTTTTCTCAACGCGACCATGACCGTGACATTTGTTGCACGGATCTTTGATCAGCGTACCGCGACCCTGACAATGTGGACAGGTCTGCTGTACGGCAAAAAAGCCCTGGCGCATCTGCACCTGGCCGGAACCGTGACAGGTTGGACAGGTTTGCGGCTGAGTACCTGACTTCGCGCCGCTGCCATGGCAGACGTCACACTCTTCCAGCGTCGGAATACGGATCTCTTTGGTGACGCCACGCACGGCTTCTTCCAGAGTGAGATCCATGTTGTAACGTAAATCAGCACCACGTGAGGCGCGCTGACGACCACGACCGCCGCCAAAGATATCGCCAAACACGTCACCAAAGATATCGCTGAAGTCAGCCCCGCCGCCGAAACCGCCGCCGCCGCCCATGCCGCCTTGCTCAAACGCGGCATGACCGTACTGATCGTAAGCCGCGCGTTTTTGCGCATCGGTCAGGATCTCGTACGCTTCTTTGATCTCTTTAAACTTGGCTTCAGCCTCTTTATCACCCTGGTTGCGATCCGGGTGATATTTCATGGCCAGGCGCTTGTAGGCCTTTTTGATTTCACGCTCTTCCGCTGATTTGGAAACGCCTAAAATCTCGTAATAGTCTTGCTTTGCCATTGGTTTTTTTAAGCCCCTTAACATACAAGCACGGGCGAAGAGGAAACCTCTACGCCCGTGCCGATTAACTACCCTGCATCAGGGCGATTATTTTTTGTCTTTCACTTCTTCAAACTCAGCGTCGACAACGTCGTCATCTTTCGCATTGTTTGCAGAAGCATCAGCGCCTGCTGCACCAGCCTGCTGCTGTGCGTGCTGCTGCTGAGCGATTTCCATCAGTTTCTGGGAAACCTGAGCCAGCGCCTGCATTTTCGCTTCGATATCCGCTTTGTCTTCGCCTTTCAGAGACGTTTCCAGCGCGGTCAGTGCAGACTCAATGGCAGTTTTGTCGTCAGCCGGCAGCTTGTCGCCTGCTTCTTCAACCTGCTTACGAGTGCTGTGCAGCAGATGGTCGCCCTGGTTACGAGTCTGAACCAGCTCTTCGAACTTACGGTCAGATTCTGCGTTCGCTTCTGCTTCGCGAACCATTTTCTGGATTTCTTCTTCGTTCAGACCAGAAGAAGCCTTGATGGTGATCTTCTGCTCTTTACCGCTGTTTTTGTCTTTCGCGGAAACGTGCAGGATACCGTCGGCATCGATATCAAAGGTAACTTCGATCTGCGGCATACCGCGCGGAGCCGGGCTGATACCATCCAGGTTAAACTGACCCAGATCTTTGTTATCGGCAGCACGTTTACGTTCACCCTGCAGCACATGGATGGTTACCGCAGACTGGTTGTCTTCAGCGGTAGAGAACACCTGGCTGTGCTTGGTCGGGATGGTGGTGTTTTTCGCGATCAGTGGCGTCATCACGCCGCCCATGGTTTCGATACCCAGAGACAGCGGGGTAACGTCCAGCAGCAGTACGTCTTTCACATCACCAGTCAATACACCACCCTGAACGGCAGCACCGATTGCCACGGCTTCGTCCGGGTTAACGTCTTTACGCGGCTCTTTACCGAAGAATTCAGCAACTTTCTTCTGCACCATCGGCATACGCGTCTGACCACCAACGAGAATAACGTCGTTGATATCAGAAACAGACAGGCCAGCGTCCTGCAGAGCAACTTTCAGCGGCTCGATAGAACGGTTAACCAGGTCTTCAACCAGGCTTTCCAGTTTCGCACGGGTCACTTTGATGTTCATGTGTTTCGGACCAGTCGCGTCTGCAGTGATGTACGGCAGGTTCACGTCGGTCTGCTGAGCGGAAGACAGCTCGATCTTCGCTTTCTCAGCGGCTTCTTTCAGACGCTGCATCGCCAGCGGGTCATTACGCAGGTCGATACCCTGATCTTTCTTAAACTCGTCAACCAGGTAGTTGATCATACGGCTGTCGAAGTCTTCACCACCCAAGTGGGTATCACCGTTGGTTGCCAGAACTTCGAAGGTTTTTTCGCCGTCAACTTCGTCGATTTCGATAATAGAGATATCGAAAGTACCACCACCGAGGTCATATACCGCGATAGTGCGGTTGCCGACTTCTTTATCCAGACCGTAAGCCAGTGCAGCTGCGGTTGGTTCGTTGATGATACGTTTTACTTCCAGACCTGCGATACGGCCGGCGTCTTTGGTTGCCTGACGCTGAGCATCGTTAAAGTATGCAGGTACGGTGATAACCGCTTCAGTTACCGGTTCACCCAGGTAATCTTCAGCCGTTTTCTTCATTTTCTTCAGCACTTCTGCAGAGATCTGCGGCGGTGCCATTTTCTGACCTTTTACGTCAATCCAGGCATCACCGTTGTCAGCACCGATGATTTTGTACGGCATGATGGCTTCATCACGCTGTACTTCTTCGTCCTGGAAGCGGCGGCCAATCAGGCGTTTAATCGCAAACAGGGTGTTTTGCGGGTTTGTCACTGCCTGACGTTTAGCCGGCTGACCAACCAGAGTTTCACCATCCTGGGTATAAGCAATGATAGAAGGCGTGGTGCGATCGCCCTCGGCGTTCTCCAGCACACGTGCAGTAGTGCCATCCATAATCGCTACACAAGAGTTGGTAGTACCCAGGTCGATACCAATAATTTTACCCATCTAAACGTCTCCACTAAAAATTCGGTCATCATGTGGTTGTGAATCTGTAATAAGGGCGAAACGTGCGGTTTCAACTACCCTGAATCGTTTTTTTTCAGACTCACCACTGCGGTTGACTACTAAGTGGGGTCGTAACCCACTTCATCAAGGGGGGCATGAAAAATTTTTTTAGCGCAGAAGCAATAAATTTGCCGAAAAAAGGCACAAAACTACAAAAAATGAATAATCGCCAATCAAAATTAATTCATAAAGCCAATTAATAAAGCGCTGTTATTCACATAGAAATTGTAATAAAAAGAAAAGATTACGTGAATGAATCGTTTTTCTGTCGGCGGTAAACTAGCGCGAAGCCACGCACTTTTGCAGCCGTCAAAGAGAAATTTCATGAAATCCGTTTTAACCCTTTCCGCCACCCTGCTTATGGGCCTGCTGTTGAGCAGCGCCGCTCACGCTAACGATCATAAAGTTCTGGGGATGATTGCTATGCCGCGCAACGCAACTAACGATCTCACGCTCAAAATTCCCGTTTGTCGGGTGGTGAAGCGTATTCAACTCACCGCCGATCGAGGCGATATTAACCTTAACGGCGCATCCGTTTACTTCAAAGCTGCGCGCACCTCCAGCCAAAGCCTGAACGTCCCGTCATCCATTAAAGAGGGACAAACCACTAATTGGATCAATATTAATAGCGACAACGACAATAAACGCTGCGTATCCAAAATCACTTTTTCAGGCCAGTCGGTAAACTCCTCTGACATGGCGACGCTTAAAGTCATCGGCGACGACTAACTACGCCCTTTTATTCAGAAGCCATAGAAAACATGAATGTCACGTATTTGCATGACGACGACCTCGACTTTCTGCAGCATTGCAGTGAGGAACAACTCGCCACGATTACTCGCCTGTTAACGCATAATGAAAAAGGGAAAGCCCGTCTGTCGAGCGTTCTGAGCCACAACGAATTATTTAAATCGATGGAAGGACACCCGGAACAGCACCGCCGCAACTGGCAACTGATCGCCGGCGAACTTCAGCATTATGGTGGCGACAGCATTGCCAATAAACTTCGTGGCCATGGAAAACTGTATCGGGCGATTTTGCTGGATGTTTCGAAGCGCCTGAAGCTTAAAGCCGACAAAGCGATGCCCACGTATGAAATTGAACAGTATTTGCTGGAACACTTTCTACGGAATGCCTGGCAAAAAATGGATGCGGACCATAAGCAGGAATTTTTGCAGGCCGTTGAGGCAAAAGTCTCTGAACTGGAAGAGTTACTGCCGCTATTAATGAAGGATCGCCATCTGGCGACTGGCGTTGCTCATTTGCTCTCCGGTCAGCTCACGCAGATCCTGCGTACCCATGCCGCAGTTAGCGTCATCGGGCATGGATTGCTACGCGGCGCAGGGCTTGGCGGCCCGGTCGGCGCGGCTTTAAACGGGGTTAAAGCGGTGAGCGGCAGCGCCTATCGCGTGACGATTCCGGCGGTGCTGCAAATCGCCTGTCTGCGCAGAATGATCAACAACACACAAGCGTGATGTCCATCACAGGGAAAATAATTCATTTTCCCTTTGTTAGATCATAGACAGTCCGCTCTCCCCTGATTATCATGCCGCGCCCCGAAGACAGTGATCGTTATTCGGGGAAACTATTTCACCATTCAATCAATGATGATTTTGAGGAATTATGGGCAACACTAAGTTGGCTAATCCGGCACCGCTGGGCCTGATGGGCTTTGGCATGACCACCATTCTGCTTAACCTGCATAACGCGGGTTTCTTCGCCTTTGACGTTATTATTCTGGCGATGGGCATTTTCTACGGCGGTATCGCGCAAATTTTTGCCGGGCTGCTGGAATATAAAAAAGGCAACACCTTCGGTTTAACCGCCTTTACCTCCTACGGCTCGTTCTGGCTGACGCTGGTTGCGATCCTGATCATGCCGAAAATGGGCCTGGCGGATGCAACCAACGGCCAGTTCCTGGGCGTATACCTGGGTCTGTGGGGCGTGTTCACACTGTTCATGTTCTTCGGCACGCTGAAAGCTGCGCGTGCGCTGCAGTTTGTCTTCCTGAGCCTGACGGTGCTGTTCGCGCTACTGGCCGTGGGCAACATTGCAGGTAACGAAGCGATCATCCATGTTGCCGGCTGGGTTGGCTTAGTGTGTGGTGCAAGCGCCATTTACCTGGCGATGGGCGAAGTGCTGAACGAACAGTTTGGCCGTACCATCCTGCCGATTGGTGAAGCGCACTAATCTGACGCTATCCCCCCGGACGGGGGGATATTCCTTACAAGCGCTGTAACTCTCCCTGCACGCTGGTATCGCGATGATAAATATCCTGTCGCAGCCAAATCCCCAGCCCTAACCCCACCAGCGATAACGCCAGTACATACCAGGCTGGAGCCATTGGCGACACGCTCATTAACATCGTCACAGCGATTGGCGTCAGACCACCAAAAATGGCGTACGAAACGTTGTAAGAAAACGAGATGCCGGTAAAGCGGACTTCCGCTGGAAACGCTCGTACCATGACATAAGGCACAGCCCCCACCACGCCAACGCACAAGCCCACCAGCCCATACAACAAGAACAAATGCTGAGGATGGCTACCGGTCAGATGATAGAAAAGCCAGCTCGAACAGGCCAGCAGCAGGCTACCGACAATAAAGGTTTTGCTGGCGCCAACCCGGTCGACAATAAACCCGGCCAGCAGACAACCGACGCACAGCATAATGGTCGCGACGCTGTTGGCTTGTAATGTCAATGCTGGCGCAAAGCCATACTGTTTCTGCAGCCAGACTGGCGACATCAGGATCACCACCACGATCCCGGCCGATAACAGCCAGGTCAGCAGCATGGAAATGACCACCGCTTTTTTATGTTTTCTCACCACCGACTTTACCGGTAGCTCTTGCGCCAACGCTTTACGCTGCTGCATTTCGAGGAAGATGGGCGTTTCCTGCAGCCAGCGGCGCAGATACATCGCCACCAGCCCAAACACGCCGCCCAGCAGGAAAGGAATACGCCAGCCGTAGTCATGCACCGCTTGCTGCGTCAGGCTGGTGTTCACCAGCGTTGCAACAACCGACCCCAACAGAATCCCCACAGTAAGCCCGGCAGTCAGCGTGCCGCAGGCGATACCGATGCGACGCTCCGGTACGTGTTCCGCCACGAACACCCACGCCCCCGGCACTTCGCCCCCAATGGCTGCGCCCTGCAAAATGCGCATCAGTAATAACAGTAACGGCGCGAGGATCCCCATTGAGGCATAGGTAGGCAACAAGCCAATCGCCAGCGTCGGTATCGCCATCAACAAAATGCTCAGGGTAAACATTTTCTTGCGTCCGACCAGGTCGCCAAAATGCGCCATAATGATGCCGCCCAATGGACGCGCCAGGTATCCGGCGGCAAAAATGCCGAAGGTTTGAACCTGTCGTAGCCATTCAGGGATATCGGCCGGGAAGAAAAGTTCGCCAACAACCGCGGCAAAGAAGACGAAGATAATGAAATCATAAAACTCAAGCGCCCCGCCGAGGGCAGCAAGCGTAAGGGTTTTATAATCCTGGCGATTCAGGGGTCGAGTGTGTTGTGACATAGCAAACCATGAGTCAGTGGAGTAATTGAATATGTCTGTCGATATATGTAAATCAAAAATTACTATATCGTAAACAATTCAATACTCCACCTTCATTGTTACTTATATCACGACCAGGCTACTTTCAGACATTTGTATCGCGGATCGCGCTTTTAGGGCGAAAAGATGCTACTACTGCCGGTGCAGTCTCGACATAAGGTCCATCTAACAGCTGTATACAATACGGTACACTTGCAAAAATGCCTGGCACGATGACCTTACCATCGGCATCTTTCACGCCTTCCAGCGTTTCTTTGATCGATTTCGGCTGCCCAGGCAGATTCAGGATCAGCGCCTGTTTGCGAATCACGCCAACCTGACGGGAAAGGATTGCGGTTGGCACAAAGTGCAGACTTATCTGGCGCATTTGCTCACCAAAACCAGGCATCTGGCGGTCGGCTACGGCCAGCGTAGCGTCTGGTGTTACGTCGCGACGTGCCGGCCCCGTTCCGCCGGTCGTCAGTACCAGATGACAGCTCATTTCATCAACCAGCTCGCATAAGGTTTGTTCGATGATCGCCTGTTCATCCGGGATCAGCCGTGTTTGCAGCTCAAAAGGGGTTGTTAGGGCTGATGCCAGCCACTCTTCAAGGGCCGGGATACCTTTATCCTGGTAAACGCCGCTGGAAGCACGATCAGAAATGGACACCAGGCCAATGCGTAAAGTATTCATGATTATTCCGTTTAAACAGTCTCGTTAAACAGAATGATACACTGCGAAAGAAAGGACAGACAGGTTTCAGAAGAGGTAGCGTGACCCCTGTCAGGGCCACGCCGAAATGATTACAGCAGATCGCCGATCATTTTTTCCAGTTTGCCCTGGTCTACAGCAAACTTACGGATACCGTCCGCCAGTTTGTCTACAGCCATTGGATCCTGGTTGTGCTGCCACAGGAACTCAGCTTCAGTGATACGTGCAGGACGCGCTTTCACTTCGCCAGAGAAGGACAGTTTACGTTCGATAGCGCCTTCGCTTTCCGCCAGCTCTTTCAGCAGCGCCGGTGCAATCGTCAGACGATCGCAGCCCGCCAGCTCGATGATTTCACCGATGTTACGGAAGCTCGCGCCCATAACTACGGTTTCGTAACCGTGCTGTTTGTAGTACTCGTAAATTTCCGTTACGGAAACCACGCCCGGATCTTCTGCCGGTGCATACTCTTTCTTGTCGGTGTTGGCTTTGTACCAGTCAAGAATACGACCAACGAACGGAGAAATCAGGTATACGCCAGCTTCTGCACAAGCGCGCGCCTGCGCGAAAGAGAACAGCAGAGTCAGGTTACAGTTGATGCCTTCTTTTTCCAGTTGCTCAGCGGCACGAATGCCCTGCCAGGTTGAAGCCAGTTTGATCAGAATGCGATCGTTGCTGATGCCAGCATCGTTGTACAGTTTAATCAGACGTTTTGCTTTCGCGATGGATGCGTCGGTGTCGTAGGACAGGCGAGCGTCAACTTCTGTGGAAATGCGACCCGGGACCAGTTTCAGGATCTCCAGACCAATGTTTACCGCCAGTTTGTCGGTCGCGTCGACGACCTGCTGCGCGCGGTCGTTGCTCTGCTGCTTAGCCCAGGCTACAGCGTCATCAATCAGCTTGCGATATTCCGGGATCTGCGCTGCGTTAAGAATGAGAGAAGGGTTAGTTGTGGCATCCTGAGGCTGATACAGCTTCATTGCCGCGATGTCTCCGGTGTCGGCCACTACTGTGGTGAACTGACGAAGGGAGGTCAATTTGTCCGTCATGATAGTGATTCTCTTTAAACAGCTTGTTAGGGGGATGTAACCGATCTTCCCTGATGATAGCACGACGCACTCTCAGCGCAACCGCCTGTATTGTCCGACCTGCCGCTCAGCCCTGATTACGCAGCTCAAAGCCTGAGATGCGCAATTAAGGGATATACCTGTTGTTATGATAAACTCCCGTAATCAATCTACTTAGAAGGTATATACTGGTCGATAATTGGTAGCGCTTACATGGGATTATTCGCGCTTACCGGCATCAACAAGAGGGATGTTAATGCCTGATTTTTTCGCATTTATTAATGAAATACTCTGGGGCTCGGTAATGATCTACCTCCTGCTTGGCGCAGGATGTTGGTTCACCTGGCGTACGGGGTTCATCCAGTTTCGCTACATTCGCCAGTTTGGCAGAAGTCTTAAAAACAGCATCAGCCCGCAACCGGGCGGTTTAACTTCCTTTCAGGCTTTATGCACCAGTCTTGCCGCGCGGATCGGCAGCGGAAATCTGGCGGGCGTGGCGTTGGCAATCGCCGCAGGCGGCGCGGGAGCCGTTTTCTGGATGTGGGTCTCGGCAGTCATTGGGATGGCAACCTCGTTTGCCGAATGCTCACTTGCGCAACTGTATAAAGAACGCGACAGCAAGGGACAGTTTCGCGGCGGTCCTGCGTGGTATATGGCGCGTGGACTGGGTATGCGCTGGATGGGCGTGCTTTTTGCCATCTTTTTACTCATCGCATATGGACTGATTTTTAACAGCGTGCAGGCAAACTCGGTCTCGCGCGCACTTGCTTTTGCCTTCGATATCCCTCCCCTCTTCTCCGGTATCGCCCTGGCTATCGCATCATTACTGGTCATCGTCGGCGGTATTAAAGGCGTTGCCCGTCTGATGCAATGGTTTGTTCCGGTGATGGCTCTGTTGTGGGTCGGTTGTAGCCTCGTCATCTGCCTTTGGCATTTCGCTCAGCTTCCCGACATTATCATAACCATCGTTAAAAGTGCCTTTGGCTGGCAGGAAGCCGCCGCCGGCGCCGCCGGGTATACGCTAAGCCAGGCCATTGCCAGCGGCTTTCAACGCGGTATGTTCTCGAATGAGGCCGGAATGGGCTCAACCCCGAACGCCGCCGCCTCGGCTGCGTCATGGCCTCCGCATCCTGCGGCACAAGGCATTGTGCAAATGATCGGTGTTTTAGGCGATACGCTGATTCTTTGTACGGCCAGTGCGATGATCGTTCTGCTGGCGGGTAATGGCACCAGTTCTATCCCCATTGAAGGCATCCAGTTGCTGCAGAGAGCGATGGTCTCGCTGACGGGTGAATGGGGTGCCGGATTCGTCGCCTTTATTGTGATCCTGTTTGCCTTTAGCTCTATCGTCGCCAACTACATCTACGCGGAAAACAACCTTATTTTCCTGAAGCTGGACAATATCCGGGTAATTTGGCTATTACGTATCGCGACCGTGAGCACCGTTGTCGGCGGCACATTACTCAGCTTCCCGCTGCTCTGGCAACTTGCTGACATCATCATGGCCTGTATGGCCATCACTAACCTGACGGCGATTTTACTGCTCTCACCGGTTGTCCATACCCTCGCCAGCGACTATCTGCGCCAGCGTAAACTCGGGGTGCGCCCGGAATTTGATCCGCGCCGTTATCCTGATATCAGGCAGCAGCTTGCGCCCGAAAGCTGGGATGAAACGCCGCGTGATTAACGCGGCAATCGCAACCATCGATCAATTCTGTCCATTTTTTTGCTAAAGTCGCAGTAAATTTCCTGCAAGGACTGGATATGCTGATTCTGATTTCACCTGCAAAAACGCTCGACTACCAAAGTCCGCTGGCAACCACACGCCACACGCTGCCCGAACTGCTGGATCACTCGCAGCAGCTTATTCACGTGGCGCGACAACTCTCCGCGCCGCAGATTGGCAAACTGATGGGAATTAGCGACAAGCTGGCGGATCTGAACGCCACCCGTTTCCATGACTGGCAGCCCGATTTCACACCGGAGAATGCGCGTCAGGCTATTCTGGCGTTTAAAGGCGACGTTTATACCGGGCTGCAGGCTGAAACCTTCAGCGAAGCGGATTTTGACTTCGCTCAGCAGCATTTACGCATGTTGTCCGGGCTGTACGGCGTGTTGCGTCCGTTGGATTTGATGCAGCCTTACCGTCTGGAGATGGGCATTCGTCTGGCTAATCCAAAGGGGAAAGATCTTTACCAGTTCTGGGGCGATACCATCACCGACAAACTTAACGAAGCGCTGGAAGCGCAAGGCGACAGCGTGGTGATTAACCTCGCATCAGATGAATATTTTAAATCTGTGAAGCCGAAAAAGCTGAACGCCGAACTTATCAAACCGGTCTTCCTCGATGAGAAGAACGGTAAGTTCAAAGTCATCAGCTTTTATGCCAAAAAAGCGCGTGGCCTGATGAGCCGCTACATCATTGAAAATCGCTTAACTCAGCCAGAGCAACTGACGGCATTTAACAGTGAAGGCTATTTCTTTGATGAAGAAGCGTCAGGGAATGGCGAACTGGTGTTTAAACGCCACGAGCAGTAGTGTACATGCCGGATGGCGGCTAACGCCTTATCCGGCCTACAGGTTTTGCAGGCCCGCTAAGCACAGCGCCAGCGGGCACCACCGTTAACCGCGGGTCATCATCAGCTTACGTAGCGCAGCAAAATCAGCAGGCAGGTGATGAGAGAGCAGCGGCAAATCAGCGCGCTCCGCCAGCTCTTTTGGCAGAGCCAGCGTAAGCTCAAGAATCTCTTCAACGCTTTCCTTAAACTTCGCCGGATGCGCAGTGCCGAGGAACAAGCCATACTCGCCAGGATTCAACTGGTCACGCAGCGCACGGTAAGCCACCGCCGCATGCGGTTCTGAGGTGTACCCCATTTCATGCAGCTCGCGCATCGTATCCTGAGTGGTAGCATCGTCAACGGCGGCATACCCCAGCTCATTCAGACGCCAGATTTTACGGCGGAACAGTTCTTCCACACGCGGCCAGTTGTTCGGCTGGCTGACATCCATCGCGTTGGATAACGTCGCCTGCGTCGCCTTCGGCGCCCACTCGCCTTCTGCAAGGAAGCGTGGAACCGTATCGTTGACGTTGGTCGCCGCAATAAAGCGCTTCACCGGCAAGCCCAGCGATTTCGCCAGCAGTCCGGCGGTCAGATCGCCAAAGTTGCCGCTGGGAACGGAAATAACCAGCTGGTTGCGCGCTTCTTGCGGCAGTTGAGCCACAGCTTCAAAGTAGTAACAGATTTGCGCCAGCAGACGGCTGATATTGATTGAGTTAGCCGAGTTCAGCCCCAGCGCCACCTTCAGTTCTTCGTCATCAAACGCCTGTTTCACCAACGCCTGGCAAGCATCAAAATCACCATCAATAGCGACGGTTTCAATGTTACCGCCCAGCGTACAGAACAGTTTTTCCTGTAATGGGCTGATCTTGCCGCTCGGGTAGAGGATCACCACGCGAACGTTCGGCAGACCATAAAACGCATGCGCCACGGCAGCACCGGTATCGCCGGAGGTCGCCGTCAGAATCGTTACCGGTTTGTCGCCGCTGATGTGCGTCAGCATCTGCGCCATAAAGCGCCCGCCAAAATCTTTAAATGCCAGTGTAGGACCGTGGAACAGCTCCAGACAGCCAATGTCCGCTGCAACCTGAGCAACCGGCGCCGGGAACGCAAACGCCGCGCGTACGCGCTCTTCCAGGATCTCCTGCGAGATCTCGTCGCCAATAAATGCGGAAAGGATCTTAGCGCTGCGGCTAACGAAGTCCTGGTTCAGCATCTCATCCACTTCTGTCAGATTGAATTCCGGCAGATCGTGCGGAAAAAACAACCCCTGATTCTTGCCAAGCCCTTGCGTGACGGCCTGCGCAAAGCTGACCTGTTCGTTATGATCTTTCAGATTATAGAGTTTCATTGATTATCCCAGTACCCGTGCGCCTGCCGTGTCCAACCGGCAAATATGAACAAAGCCTTCCTGATTTTGCAGATAATGTTTAGCCAGCCAGTCTGCAACACGCTGCGCCGTATCCGGCTTATCGCACAAGGCGAACAGCGTCGGCCCTGACCCGGAGATCCCGCTGGCCAACGCGCCGATTTCCGCTACCGCCTGACGCGCCTGGCTGAAGCCTGGCAGCAAGCGGGTACGATACGGCTCAGCGATGACATCTTTCATCAGCTTCGCGGCCAGAAGAGGCTGACGGGAATAGCAGGCATGGATAAACCCTGCCAGATGCCGCCCGTGGGCGATGCAGTCCTGACGGCGATACTGCGCAGGTAAAATGGCCCGCGCTTCCGCCGTCGACACTTTAATCCCCGGATACGCCAGTACCCACAGCCACTCATCAAAGCCTGGCACCTGCTGGCTGATAATGCCGTTTTCTTCGATCATTAACTGCATACCGCCCAAAAAGCACGGGGCAACATTATCGTAATGAATACTGCCGGAGATACGTCCTTCCAGCTCTCCCATGATCGCCAACAGGCGCGTGTCGTTGAGCGGTTTCCCACAGTGCTCGTTCATGGCGACTAACGCCGCCACAACGGAACAGGCGCTGGAACCTAACCCGGAGCCAATCGGCATATTTTTTTCCAGCGTCATTGCCACCGGAACGGTTTTACCCAGCTCCTGACAGAATCGCTCCCAGCACTGATAGACGATATTTTCTCGCGGCTCAGAAGGCAGTTTGTCAGCAAAGCGCCCAAGATTATTCAGACTGAACTGGTCGGCTGGCTCAACAGAGACCACATCACCCAATAGCGAACCGTCTACGGGGGTTACCGCCGCCCCGAGCACATCAAATCCGACGCTCATATTGGCGCTGGAAGCCGGGGCATAAACTCTTACCATGTCAGACTCCTAACTTCCATGAAAGGGTACGTAGCAGGTCGGCAAATACGCCCGCCGCCGTTACGTCATTACCTGCGCCGTATCCGCGCAGCACCAACGGTAACGGCTGATAGTAATGGCTATAGAACGCCAGCGCGTTTTCACCGTTTTTCACTTTGAACAGCGGATCGTTGCCGTCTACTGCATCAATTTTCACGCGACAGACACCGTCCTCTTCAATATTGCCAACATAGCGCAATACTTTCCCCTCATCACGAGCTTTCGCCACGCGCGCGGCAAAGGCGTCATCCAGTTGCGACAACTTCGCCATAAAGGCGGGAACATCACCGGAATCATCAAATTCTGTTGGCAGGACCGGTTCAATGACAATGTCAGACAGCTCCAGCTCACGGCCGGTTTCACGGGCCAGGATCAGCAGCTTACGCGCCACATCTGTACCGGAAAGATCATCACGCGGATCGGGCTCGGTATAGCCCAGCTCACGCGCCATAGTGGTCGCCTGCGAGAAGTTCATGCCTTCATCCAGCTTGCCAAAAATAAACGACAGCGAACCGGAAAGGATGCCGGAGAATCGTTGCAGTTCATCGCCTGCGCTGAGCAGGTTTTGCAGGTTTTCAATAACCGGCAAGCCCGCGCCCACGTTGGTGTCGTACAGGAATTTACGTCGCGATTTCGCCGCAGCAAAACGCAGTTGATGGTAGTAATCCATCGACGACGTATTGGCCTTTTTGTTCGGGGTGACCACATGGAAGCCTTCGCGCAGGAAGTCGGCATACTGATCCGCCACCGCCTGGCTTGAGGTACAGTCGACAATCACCGGATTGAGCAGATGATATTCTTTCACCAGACGAATTAAACGCCCAAGGTTGAAAGGCTCTTTCGCACACTCCAGCTCAGACTGCCAGTTTTCCAGATTCAGACCGTGGACGTTGGTCAGCAGGGCCTTCGAGTTCGCCACGCCGCACACGCGCAAATCGATATGCTTGTTTTTCAGCCAGGTTTGCTGACGTTTAAGCTGCTCCAGCAGCGCACCGCCCACCCCACCGACGCCAATCACAAACACTTCGATCACCTGATCGGTATTGAACAGCATCTGATGGGTCACGCGTACGCCGGTGGTGGCGTCGTCGTTGTTCACCACCACCGAAATAGAACGCTCAGAAGACCCCTGGGCGATCGCCACGATATTGATGTTCGCACGAGCCAGCGCGGCAAAGAATTTCGCCGAGATGCCGCGCAACGTGCGCATACCGTCGCCAACCACCGAGATGATAGCCAGACGCTCAGTCACCGCCAGCGGCTCCAACAGACCTTCTTTCAGCTCGAGATAGAATTCATCCTGCATCGCGCGCTGCGCACGCGCGCAGTCGACCTGCGGGACACAGAAGCTGATGCTGTATTCTGAAGAGGATTGCGTGATCAGCACCACCGAGATGCCTGCACGCGACATCGCGGCGAAAACGCGCGCCGCCATGCCCACCATACCTTTCATTCCTGGGCCGGAGACGCTAAACATCGCCATGTTATTGAGGTTAGAAATGCCTTTTACCGGCAAGTCATCGTCATCACTGCTGGCACCGATCAGCGTACCGGGCGCTTGCGGATTGCCGGTATTTTTAATCAGGCACGGGATCTGGAACTGGGCAATAGGGGTAATGGTGCGCGGATGTAGTACTTTAGCGCCGAAGTAAGAAAGCTCCATCGCTTCCTGATAAGACATCGACTTCAGCAGTCGGGCATCGGGTACCTGACGCGGATCGCAGGTATATACGCCGTCGACATCGGTCCAGATCTCGCAACAGTCCGCACGCAAACAGGCGGCCAGTACGGCGGCGGAGTAGTCAGAGCCATTACGCCCCAGCACCACTAACTCACCTTTTTCATTCCCGGCGGTAAATCCGGCCATCAGAATCATATGGTCCGCTGGAATACGGCTGGCGGCAATGCGGCGCGTAGACTCGGCGATATCAACAGTAGATTCGAGGTAATGGCCAACCGCCAGCAGTTTCTCAACCGGGTCGATGACCGTCACGTTGTGCCCGCGCGCTTCCAGCAGGCCAGCCATGATGGCGATCGACATTTTTTCGCCACGGCAGATAAGCGCGGCATTGATGCTGTCCGGGCACTGCCCCAACAGGCTGATACCGTGCAAGACGTGCTTAATCTGAGCAAATTCTTGTTCAACCAAGGCTTTGAGCGGAGCCAGCGGGAAACCCGCCTGCGCGGCGGCAAGACCAGCTAAAAGCTCTGAGAAAATGCGTTCGGCATCGCTGATGTTGGCTAAAGCATCCTGACCACCGATGGTCTTTTCAATCATCGCCACCAGATGGTTGGTAATTTTGGCAGGGGCAGAGAGAACGGTCGCGACCTGCCCCTGTCTGGCATTGCTTTCCAGAATGTCGGCAACCCGCAGAAATCGCTCTGCATTTGCCACTGATGTACCGCCGAACTTCAACACTCGCATGGTTTACCTCATTGCCTTTGGTCGAAAAAAAAGCCCGCACTGTTTAGGTGCGGGCTTTTTCTTGTGTTTCCTGTACGCGTCAGCCCGCACCGTTACCTGTGGTAATGGTGATGGTTGTGGTAATGGTGATGCTGATGCGTTTCATGATGTTGTGTGCTCTGTAATTATTATCTGTCTGTCTTGTATTCTTTTAGGGTTAAAGTATCTGCTGACCTAAGTCAATAAATTTTTAAATTGATCACATTCCGAAACTTGTTCATGAGCCACTGCTTGCCCTTTTACTTTCAACCAATACAGTATGTCCGACCCACTTGAAACCAAAACAAAACTCCAATTATAAGACATTAACCAGCATTTTATTTTGTTATGTTTTTTTCTATATCATGTAAAAAACGGTGCAGCATTGCCGTGTCTCGCTGCCCTAATAAGCCCATTCGCTGTTGCAGCCAGTCGGTGAGTTTGATGTCGTCAGAAACGTTCAGCGTGGCTAATAAACGTAAAACGCGCGCGCGCAACGCCTGCAACTGAAGTTCATCCGCTACCTCATTATTTTTGGCCGGTTGTTGTATTAAACCTGCTAATTGATAGCAATACACCATCACCGCCTGCCCCAGATTGAGTGAAGGGTAGTCAGCCACCATTGGTACCCCAGTAAGGATATCCGCCAGCGCTAATTCTTCGTTGGTCAGCCCGGAATCTTCGCGCCCAAACACCAGCGCGGCGTGATCCATCCACGCGGATTTTTCCTGCAACAGAGGAACGAGTTCGACCGGCGTGGCGTAATAATGAAACTTCGCCCGACTACGTGCCGTGGTCGCAACGGTAAAATCAACGTCGTGCAACGCTTCGGCAAGAGTTGGAAAAACGCTAATATTATCAATAATGTCGCCCGATCCATGTGCGACCCATCGCGTTGCAGGCTCCAGGTGGGCCTCGCTGTCCACGATCCGCAATTGAGTGAATCCCATGGTCTTCATCGCGCGGGCAGCCGCACCAATATTTTCCGCTCTGGCAGGGGCAACCAGAATAATTGTTAAACGCATTTCGATACTCTTTTGGCCAGTCGGCAGGTAATAATGTGACGCACATCAACATATTACGCAGCGCGAATTTACATATTTTTAACAGAAATCACTGAAAAAGGATTTCGCATCTAATAAAAAATGCTAAACTATTTCCAACCTGTACTATTGCTTTTTATGTTAACAGAAGTTGCATATCCTGCTGTTTATCCATGATAATTTAATTTAAAATGGATAGCATTGGTTGGATTCATTACATTTATTAATTAGCTCGTGCAACTAGTTGTAATATTGCAATTTTGTGATGAAAGCAAACATTTGGATGCGTTGATTTCATCAAACTGTTAACGTGCTACAATTGAACTTGATATATGTCAACGAAGCGTAGTTTTATTGGGTGTCCGGTACGTCTTAGCCTGTTATGTTGCTGTTAAAATGGTTAGGATGACAGCCGTTTTTGACACTGTCGGGTCCAGAGGGAAACTACCCACGACCAAGCTAATGATGTTGTTGACGTTGATGGAAAGTGCATCAAGAACGCAATTACGTACTTTAGTCATGTTACGCCGATCATGTTAATTTACGGCATGCATCAGGCAGGTCAGGGACTTTTGTACTTCCTGTTTCGATTTAGTTGGCAATTTAGGTAGCAAACATGCAGACCCCGCACATTCTTATCGTTGAAGACGAGTTAGTAACACGCAACACGTTGAAAAGCATTTTCGAAGCAGAAGGCTATGATGTATTCGAAGCGACAGATGGCGCGGAAATGCATCAGATTCTCTCTGAATATGACATCAACCTTGTGATTATGGATATCAATCTGCCTGGGAAAAATGGTCTCCTGTTAGCGCGCGAACTCCGCGAACAAGCTAACGTTGCGCTGATGTTCCTGACGGGCCGTGATAACGAAGTCGATAAAATTCTCGGCCTCGAAATCGGCGCCGACGATTACATCACCAAACCGTTTAACCCGCGCGAACTGACTATCCGTGCTCGTAACCTGCTGTCGCGTACCATGAACCTGGGTACCGTCAGCGAAGAACGCCGTAGCGTCGAGAGCTACAAGTTCAATGGCTGGGAGCTGGACATCAACAGCCGCTCTCTGATTGGTCCTGATGGCGAGCAGTATAAACTGCCACGCAGCGAATTCCGCGCCATGCTTCACTTCTGTGAGAATCCTGGCAAAATCCAGTCTCGCGCAGAACTGCTGAAAAAAATGACCGGTCGCGAACTGAAGCCACATGACCGTACCGTTGACGTGACTATCCGCCGCATTCGTAAACATTTCGAATCAACGCCGGATACGCCAGAAATCATCGCTACCATCCACGGTGAAGGCTACCGTTTCTGCGGCGACCTGCAGGATTAATTCGATCCTCACACGTACAAAAACGGCGCTTTATGCGCCGTTTTTCATTTCACCGCTCCGCTATTTCCATATACGTAATTCATCACTCTCAACGGGTTGCGGCTCAGGAAGCGCTTTCGACGTTGGTTTTGGCTGCGCCAGCGAGTACCAGTCAAGATGACGCGTCAGGAACATCACGCCACACAGCGCGAATAACAGCACGCTGGTGCCAAGCAGTAAAGAACTGTCCTGCGAACGGAGCAACACCCACATCACGCCATCCAGCCCCAGCAGCGCTACGGTGAACAAAATACTCTTGCGCCAACCCTGTAATATCGCCTGCAGATATACACCGTTCATCAATGCGCCCACAAGGCTTGCCGTAATCCACGCGGCGGTAAAACCAATGTGTTCTGACAACGCCAGCAGCAACAGATAAAACATCACCAGCGATAACCCCACCAGCAGGTACTGCATCGGGTGCAGTCGAAGGCTGGTCATGCTTTCAAGCACAAAGAAAGACATAAAGGTCAGCACAATCAGCAAAATGGCATATTTTGTCGCCCTGTCCGTCAATTGATACTGATCCGCAGGCGTGGCGACAGCGACGCTAAATGCAGGCATTCCCTCCCAGCCAATCTTTTCGCCATCAAAGCGTTCGCCGAGGTTATTAGCAAACCAACTGCTTTGCCACTGGGCATTGAATCCAGACTCACTGATTTCGCGCTTAGCCGGAAGAAAATCCCCAAGAAAGTTGGGATGCGGCCAATTGCTGGTTAAGGTCATTTCACTGTTACGGCCAACCGGAACGACGGAGAAGTCGCCGGTTCCGCTCAAATTAAGCGACAGCGCCATGCTGAGATTTTGCGCTGCCCAGCTCGCGTTGGGTAGCGGAATATGGATCCCCTGAGCACGACCCGCCAGACCCGTTCCTGGCTCCACGGCCAGCGACGTGCCGTTAACCATGGGGGATTTCACCACGCCGATCCCACGCGCATCCCCCACGCCCACCACTATGAACGGTTTGCCGATACTGACATTAGGACGGTTTAAATCACTCAAACGTTCAGCGTTAAACTCGGCTTTCACCGCCAAATCGTTATGCCAGACCTGGCCTTCATAAATACCAATTTTACGCGCTTCAACGTTTTGGCTTCCCTCGACGACCAACGATTCCGGTAACCAGAAATGGATATAGCTGCGCTTATGCTGGACCTCTTTACCCTCTTCCAGCTCGGTATAAAGTTCCGTCACCGGAATGGCAATCAACGGGCCAACCATCTTTTGCGGTCCGCTGGTGCTCTGGCGGATTGCATCTTCAACGTCATGGCGATAATCCGATCGCTCAACGATTATCTGCCTGACCATTGTCAGGGGAATTAACAACAGCAGCATAGCGCCGCCTAAGGTGACGATTTTCCAGAACAGGGGTGATTTCAACATAGCGTTCTCCTTTGCAATACCAGCAAGGTAGAACAGCTATGTGCGGGGAATTTGAAGTTATGTGAAGTGACGGTGAAGCGTAAACGAAGCCTGTGCCCCACCTTCCGGTCGATTGCGTAAGGTCACCGAGCCTGCATGCAGTCGCGCAACCTCACTGACAAACGCCAGTCCCAATCCGCTGCTCTTAAGCCCATTTTCACGGGGCAGCGAGTAGAAGCGTTCGAAAATACGCGGCAACGCAAAGTCAGGGATCCCGCTGCCGCTGTCGGTAACCTGCAACGTGACCTGATCCTCGTGCTGATGCGCACTGAGCACAATCGTCCCGTCCTGTGGCGTAAAGTCGATGGCGTTGTCGAGCAAATTCCCCAATGCCTGCTCCAGCAGCGCGGGATCGGCATCAATGCTAAGCGATGAAGGCATAATGGTCAGCGTGATGTTTTTTGCCGCCAGTTGCACGCTCCGGGCCTCTTTAAGCTGGGCAAACAGCGCATCTACCGCCACCGGCGTCAACGTAATGTCCTGGCGATTCTCCAGGCGCGCCTGGCGTAACAAGGTTTCAACCAGCGCCTGCATGCGCGCATTTTGTACCAGAATATTATCGGTAAAACGCGCCACCACGTTCGGCGGCGGGCCTTCGCGCAAAATTTCCGCCGCGCCGCGAATGGCCGCCAGAGGACTTTTGAGTTCATGCGTTAATGCATAAACGTACTGCTCAATATAATTCTTGCCCTCCAGCTTCAGACGCATACTTTCCAGCGCCTGCGCCAGTTTACGTAGCTCGCTGCTGCCTAAATCAGGTAGTGGGACGGGGCGATTCTCAGTAACGGAATCGGCATAGCGCGCCAGTCGGGCAATAGAACGGTTGATCCACCATACCATCCCCGCGCCAATCACTAAGGCGATCCCCAGCAATACCGCGCTGGCCCACAGCATCCGCCGTTCACTGCGTTTAATCACCGGCGCCATCGCCGCATTGGGTTTGCCAACGCTAAGCACCCCGATAATACGCCCGCCGTCAACGATCGGCGCGGCAACGTACATTACCGAACTTTCCGGATCGTTCGGATTCTGCAACGTACTGCGGGCGCCATACTGCCCACGCAACGTTAACCACACGTCATTCCAACGGGAGTAGTCCTGGCCGACCGCTTTGTTAGCGGAATCAAACAGCACCTTACCCTGCGCGTCCGTCATATAGACATGGTATTCATTACGCACTTTGTTAATGCCGCTGATATTGGCACGGAATGGGCGGTTATGCAGTTGGGAAAATGCCTGCGCCAGCTTACCGTTGGCGGGAGCGTCAGAGAGTAAATCATCACGCGCCAGCGCAGCCAGCAACGTGGCGGTATCAATCAATGTGCCTTCAGTCGCCCGGCGGACGCCAGGCTTAATTTCCTGCACAAAGATCGACAACACGAACCAGGCGGCAACGGCGACAATCAGGAAATAGCCGAGCAGCAAACGCATACCAATGCGCATCAGACGCTCCTCAGGCTGTATCCCATACCGCGATGCGTATTAATGGGCGAGATATCAGGGTTGATCGCCCGTAGTTTGGCTCGCAGCGTTTTGATGTGGGTATCGACCGTTCTGTCGAAGGTGTCCTGCGCATCGGCCCAGACTAAATCCATCAATTGCTGGCGAGAGTAAATGCGCCCCGGCGACATCAGCAGTGTTTTCAGCAACAGGAATTCATAGCGCGTCAGAGTTAACGGTATACCGAACCAGGTAATCTGCGCGGCCAGCTCATTAAGCTCAAAATCCCCGCAGCGCGTCGTTGTGGAAGGGGAGGCGAATTTTTGCACCCGCCGCAGCAGTGTACGTACGCGGGCGCACACCTCACGCGGCGAGAAGGGTTTGGCAACATAATCATCCGCGCCGATCTCCAGCCCCAGCAGGCGGTCCACTTCATCGCTGCGCGCGGTGAGAAAGAGGATCGGCAGCGCCGGATGACGTTCCAGCAGGCGTCGACACAGCTCAAAACCACTGATATCCGGCAGGCCGACGTCCAGAATTATCGCATCGGGGCATCTCTGGCGCGCATTTTCCAGCACCGGCAGCCCGCGCTCAAACGCTTCTACGCGAAAGCCTTCCTGCTGCAGCATGTAAATAAGCGTATCCGCGATGCCCTGCTCATCCTCAACCAACCAGATCAACGGCTGTTGCATTTTGCTTCCTTGTTATTGCCGCCACGGCATAATGGGCACAGCGCTGATGGCATTTTTGGGGGATCCATCAACCACTTTATCTGAATAGGCCAGATAGGCCAGCGCATTACGTTTTGCGTCATAAAAACGTACGACCTGTAAGGACTTAAACACCAGCGAGGTCCGTTTTTTAAACACCACTTCGCCTTGCGCTTTACCGTTCTTGATTCTGTCGCTCAGTTCCACCGGTCCTACCTGCTGGCAGGAGATGGCGGCATCAGAGGTATCCTCAGCCAGCCCCAACCCACCTTTGATGCCGCCGGTCTTGGCACGACTCACGTAGCAGGTCACATTGGTCACATCCGGATCGTCAAACGCCTCGACCACAATTTTATGGTCCGGCCCAAACATTTTGAACACCGTATCGACAGATCCAATCTGCTCCGCATGGGCAACTTGCGCCAACATCAGCAAAATTGAGGAAATGGCTAAGCTCTTATATTTCATATTGTTACCATTCTTAAAAGTTACTCTGGGTAATTATTCGACATTCTAAGATAAAACGTATACAGATCACAGGATTACAATAATCACGCTTTCGAATGTCCAAAAAAAGCATTTATGAGCAAAAAAAACACTGAATGCTAAAACAACAAAAAATGCTATTATCCTCATACCTGACGTCAGGTACTCGTTGTTGAAAGGATGAGGATATTTTATGGATCAGGCTGGCATTATTCGCGACCTATTAATCTGGCTGGAAGGTCATCTGGATCAGCCTTTGTCGCTTGACAATGTGGCGGCAAAAGCAGGCTATTCCAAGTGGCACCTGCAGAGAATGTTTAAGGACGTGACGGGCCATGCTATTGGCGCCTATATCCGCGCCCGTCGTTTATCGAAATCCGCAGTGGCGCTTCGCCTGACTGCGCGCCCTATTTTGGATATTGCCCTGCAATACCGCTTCGACTCTCAACAAACCTTTACCCGCGCGTTCAAGAAACAGTTTTCTCAGACTCCAGCGCTGTATCGCCGCTCGCCGGAATGGAGCGCTTTTGGTATTCGCCCGCCAATGCGACTCGGTGAATTTGCCATGCCTGCGCACGAGTTTGTGACGCTGGAAGATACGCAACTGCTGGGCACCACGCAAAGCTATTCCTGCTCGCTGGAACAGATTTCAGATTTCCGTCATGAAATGCGTATTCAGTTCTGGCGCGACTTCCTTGGCCATGCGCCTTCAATCCCGCCGGTGCTGTACGGGCTGAACGAAACGCGTCCGAGCATTGAAAAGGACGACGAACAGGAAGTGTTTTACACCACGGCACTGACGCCGGAACAAGCCAATGGCTATGTACCGGCGGCGCAGCCTATCCTGCTGCAGGGCGGCGAGTACGTAATGTTTACCTATGAAGGGCTGGGGACCGGCGTACAGGAGTTTATCCTGACGGTGTACGGCACCTGCATGCCGATGCTAAACCTGACCCGCCGTAAAGGGCAGGATATCGAGCGATACTACCCGGCAGAAGATGCCAAAGCGGGAGATCGCCCGATCAACCTGCGCTGCGAATTCCTGATACCGATTCGCCGCTAACGCTGCAGCTCATCCAACGCAGGGGCGTCCAGATGTGAGATGTCCCCTGCCGTTTCAACCACCCATCCCGGCGCAAGCCATAAACTTTCCTGGTAATCAACGCGGGAAATAGAGCAATTGCGCAGACGCAGGCGACGTTCGGCCCATGCCGGCAATCCCAGAATCGTACTCACCAGGCAGCCCAGCGCGATCCCGTGGCTCACCAACAGTGGGCGGCTCCCCTGCGGAAGGTCCAGGCAGGCTGCCAGCGCCGCGTTGACGCGATCGCTCAGCTCCTGCATCGATTCCCCTTCCGGAATACGCCCATCAACCGTACCGTTCACCAACTGACGACGCCAGCCCTCTTCTTCAGCCGTCAGCGTGTCGATATGACGTTTTTCCAGCACGCCCATATTCAGTTCACGCAGCCGGGAGTCATAAGTGATATCACAACCACAAGCCTGAGCGATGATTTCTGCTGTGCGTCGTGTACGACCTAAATCACTACTGATGACATGCGTAATACCCAACGAGCGGGCGCGTTCACCAACCTGCATGGCCTGCTGCTCACCTTTAGCGGTCAGTGGGCTGTCAGACTGGCCTTGAATACGTCGCTCGGCGTTCCACTGCGTTTCACCATGGCGAACAAGGTATACCTGTAACATGCTTTTTTTCCGTTATACTGCGATGCGATGAATTTTCAAACTGAGCTTTATTATGCACAAGGTTATCTCTGCTACCACCAATCCTGCCAAAATTCAGGCAATTCTCCGGGCATTTGAAGAGATTTTCGGGGAAGGATCCTGCCATATCGAACCCGTCGCCGTCGAGAGCGGCGTACCGGAACAGCCTTTTGGAAGCCAGGAAACGCGCACTGGCGCACGAAATCGCGTGGATAATGCGCGACGCCTGTATCCACAAGCTGATTTCTGGGTAGCCATCGAAGCTGGAATTGACGATGACGCCACCTTCAGTTGGGTGGTGATTGATAACGGCGTTCAGCGCGGTGAAGCGCGATCGGCCACGCTGCCGCTGCCCGCCGTTATTCTCGACAGAGTCCGCCAGGGAGAAGCGCTTGGCCCGGTGATGTCGCAGTACACAGGCATTGATGAGATTGGTCGTAAAGAGGGCGCGATTGGCGTATTTACCGCGGGTAAGCTGACGCGCTCAAGCGTTTACCATCAGGCGGTCATTCTGGCGCTTAGTCCGTTTCATAACGCGGTGTATTTATAGCATTGTGCCGGATGTTCAATCGTAGGCCGGATAAGGCAAAGCCGCATCCGGCGGATCAATTTTTCCCGAGCAGTACCTGCTCCAGCCACTGGCGCAGATCCACCGGCGCGGATTTCAGGCTGTTTGAACCGCGCGTAATGGTGGCGATGCCCGCCCCAAGCTCATTTTTCAGCTCGCGCTGGCTCATCTCGCCGCGCAACAGCTCTTCAATGATACGCACGCGCGTGCCCAACGCTTCGCGCTCATCCGGCGTCAACATCAAATTGAGTAGCGGCAGATGTAAATCTTGCTCATAGGCGTGTTTAAGTAAGTCGACAAAACGTAACCACTCCTGGTGACGCTGTTCTGCCATCTCTGCTGAATAGGGTGATTGCTGAGTCATAAGATATCGCCATCGTTGTGGGGGAAGCGTGCTTGCCTCCCCCTTTTGTACTCTTTAACGAGTACAATAGCATAACACAACCGATACGATCAGTAACGACGTTGCCATTCTGCGTCGCTCATCAGCTCCGGTTTATCGCCAAGGAAATAACGATAGTACGCATCGTAAGCCAGCACGTTCTTCACATAACCACGCGTCTCTGAGAACGGAATGCTTTCGACAAACGCCACGGCATCGATCCGACCTGCGCTATTACCCAGCCAGGTGCGCACGCGCCCCGGTCCGGCATTATAGGCCGCCGATGCAAAGATGCGGTTATTGCCAAATTGCTGATAAACATACTGCAAATAGCTGGTGCCAATGTTGATGTTGGTATCAGGATCCAGCAGTTGACTCGGACTACTGTAACCCGGAATCGAGAACATTTTCACCGTGTGCGTCGCGGTGCCCGGCATAATCTGCATCAGCCCACTGGCGCCAACCGGCGATTTCACTTTCGGGTTCCAGGCGCTTTCCTGACGCGCGATCGCCATCGCATAACTTGGCGGAATATCTTTCCCACTGGTATAGCGGGTAAACAGATCTTTATAGGCCAGCGGGAAGCGCTCTTCCAGATGATCCCACAGTTTACCGGCGATCGTCGCCTGTACGCTCAGATCCCACCAATGATTGTTAAACGCGTAGCGCGCCAGCTGCGCCTGCTCGGACTTGGTGCGGCTGGTGACCAGATTTGCCCATTCACTGCGCGCGGTATTATCCAGATTCCAGTACATCAGCTCGCGTACGCGCGCCATTTCCGGTCCCTGAGTCAGCGCAGAGTCAACGTTCGCTGGGGCTTTATCCACCTTCAGCTCGTACTCTTCACCGAGGCGTTGCGCCGCCACCATCGGGTAGAAACCGCGCTGCTGCATGAGTTGATGCAGGATCTCTTTCGCTTCTGCCTCGCGTCCGCGCTCCAGCAGCAGATCCGCTTGCCAGTAGCGCCACTCGTCTTTTTCTTTTGCATCCATCGGCAGACGCGCCAGCCAGGTATTCAGGCCGCGACGATCGCCTGTTCCCAGCGCCATCCGCACGCGACGCTCCACAAGCGAGGTGGAATTTGAGCGCATAATCGCATCATCACGCCATTTCGCCTGCTCGTCGGTGACGTCATTGCCCATCAGACGCCAGGCGACGATGTCGCGCAGCTCCTGAGTCTGCTCGTCATTTAACTGCTGCGCCTGTACCAAAGAGGGGATCATCAGGCGGGCGTTTTCGACATCCTGACGCGCCACGCTGGCAAAAGCCACCGCCGCCATCTGCCGGGTGAAATCCGTTGCGCCAGTGGTACGCGCAAAGGTCATTACGGTGTTTGGATCGTTAGCCAGCGCGATGATTGCCGACGCAATCGTCTGATACTCCCCAGGCATTTGCCCGGCCAGCGCGGTGACCAGCCCCGTATTGCCCGCTTTCATCGCCAGACGAATACGCTCCAGATAAGCCAGCGGATCCTGAGTGCCTGAGGCGCGCCACACGCCGAATAATTTGTCACAGGCGTTCGGCTGACTTTTCCCGGTCAGCCACAGCTCTTTCGCGCCCCGCCAGGCCTCTTCGGTTTGTCCGGTACTCCATTTCGCGAAGTAATAGTTACATTGCGCTTCCGTGGTGCCCGGTTTTTCCGGGCTAAACGCCAGCAGTCCACGCCAGTCTTCCCGTCGCGCCAGTTCATTCACAAAACGCGATTGCAGAGTACGCGCCGGGGGCAGCGTCGGGTTGGCGCGCACAAAATTGGTGACGGTAATGGTCGGCTGATTCATCAGATCGTCAGTAATCTGACGATATTCCAGATAGGGATACAGAGGATAGTTCTTCAGGCCGGGCATCATCTGCTCTACGACATCCATCTGTCGGTTGTCCCAGGACTGCTTAATTTGCGCATAGCGATTGCGCTGCTCATCCAGGGAATCGGCTCGCGCCACTTGACTGACCGTCAGCAGACATACGCTGGCCGCCAGCAGGCGCCAGGTAAATTGTTTGGCTTTGTCCACAAGCTCTTCCTCTTGTCATGTTACGTCTGTGCAGCATCATGCCGCTTAATTCATTCATGCTAACCAGACATTGCAGAATGCGCCACGTCACGGACACTTTTTTACTTTTGTTGCGAGTGAGATCTGCTGGCTGGGATTGGGCAATGAAAAAGGCTACACTTCGCTTTTGATAACTCTATTCATCACTATAAAAGAGGCGAAGTCCACGTGGCTCAATTCGTTTATACCATGCATCGTGTCGGCAAAGTCGTTCCGCCGAAACGTCATATTCTTAAAAACATCTCACTGAGCTTCTTCCCTGGCGCCAAAATCGGTGTACTCGGTCTGAACGGCGCGGGTAAATCTACCCTGCTGCGCATCATGGCCGGCATTGATACCGAAATCGAAGGCGAAGCTCGCCCACAGCCGGGCATTAAAATCGGTTACCTGCCGCAGGAACCAAAACTGAACCCGGAACACACCGTCCGTGAGTCTGTTGAAGAAGCTGTGGCCGAAGTCGTTAACGCCCTGAAAGGCCTGGATGAAGTGTATGCCAAGTACGCAGAACCGGACGCCGACTTCGATAAACTGGCCGCGCAGCAGGGCAAGTTTGAAGAGATTATTCAGGCGCACGACGGCCATAACCTGAACGTGCAGCTCGAGCGTGCCGCTGACGCCCTGCGTCTGCCGGACTGGGATGCCAAAATCGAGAACCTTTCCGGTGGTGAACGCCGCCGCGTCGCGCTGTGCCGCCTGCTGCTGGAAAAACCAGACATGCTGCTGCTCGACGAACCAACCAACCACCTGGATGCCGAATCCGTTGCCTGGCTGGAACGCTTCCTGCACGACTTCGAGGGTACCGTCGTGGCGATTACCCACGACCGTTACTTCCTCGACAATGTTGCGGGTTGGATTCTGGAGCTGGACCGCGGCGAAGGTATTCCATGGGAAGGCAACTACTCCTCCTGGCTGGAGCAGAAAGATCAGCGTCTGGCGCAGGAAGCTTCTCAGGAAGCCGCTCGTCGTAAATCTATCGAGAAAGAGCTGGAGTGGGTGCGTCAGGGTGCGAAAGGCCGCCAGTCTAAGGGCAAAGCCCGTCTGGCGCGCTTTGAAGAGCTGAATAACACCGAATACCAGAAGCGTAACGAAACCAACGAACTGTTTATTCCACCTGGACCTCGTCTGGGCGATAAAGTCGTTGAGGTCAGCAATCTGCGTAAATCCTACGGCGATCGCGTGCTGATCGACGACCTGAGCTTCTCGGTACCGAAAGGCGCTATCGTCGGCATCATTGGTCCGAACGGCGCGGGTAAATCGACGCTGTTCCGCATGATGTCCGGCCAGGAACAGCCTGACAGCGGCACCATCACGCTGGGCGAAACCGTGAAGCTGGCCTCCGTTGACCAGTTCCGTGACGCAATGGATAACAGCAAAACCGTGTGGGAAGAAGTTTCCGGCGGGCTGGATATCATGAAGATCGGCAACACCGAAATGCCAAGCCGCGCCTACGTAGGCCGCTTTAACTTCAAAGGCGTGGATCAGGGTAAACGCGTGGGCGAACTGTCCGGCGGTGAGCGCGGTCGTCTGCACCTGGCGAAGCTACTGCAGGTTGGCGGCAACATGCTGCTGCTCGATGAACCGACCAACGACCTGGATATCGAAACCCTGCGCGCGCTGGAAAACGCCCTGCTGGAGTTCCCGGGCTGCGCGATGGTTATCTCGCACGACCGTTGGTTCCTCGACCGTATCGCCACCCACATTCTGGACTACCAGGATGAAGGTAAGGTTGAGTTCTTCGAAGGTAACTTTACCGAATACGAAGAGTATAAGAAACGCACGCTGGGCGCCGATGCTCTGGAGCCGAAGCGTATCAAGTACAAGCGTATTTCTAAGTAATTACCGTTAAGCGCCGTATCCGGTCTACGAGGTTAATGCAACTTCCAGGCCGGATAAGCGCGGCGCTATCCGGCATTTAACCTATCTCTGCTCGCCCATCAACTCTTTCACCAGCTCCACGCAGCGCAGGAATCGACCATCGTAGTCAGGTTCCTGAACGTGCACGAAATCGATATTGTTTTCCTGCAGCATCTCGACCAGCAGCGACTGAAACGCTTTTCGGTCAACCGAGCTGCCAAGGCTACGCAAACCATCCGCCACCCATGGGGTGTTGTTTTCCAGCAGGATCACCAGGTCAAAACGGTACTCATCAATCAGCGCCTGCACAAACGGGTGTTCACGCCCTTCGTACTTTTTACAGAATGCCTGAGTGGTCACGAAATCGGTATCGATAAACGCCACTTTATTGGCATACTTGACAGCAAAATCAATGTATTGCGCTTGTCCGAGGGCAATCTTATCGTAGTCGGAATATTGCAACGCCATCTCGTCGCCGCCCAAATGGGAGAAGACGTAATCACGCCCGTATTCCCACGCACTGGTGGTGTTAAAGATATTGGCGAGCTTGTTCACCAGCGTGGATTTTCCGCTCGACTCCCCGCCAAGGATCGCCACGGTGCGCACGAAAAACGGCTTCACTTCGGTGGGAATATACTCCCAATAGCGAAACGGGTTTTCGCGGATTTGCCCGCCACTGATGCTCATAAACGTCCGTTTCGGATCCACCAGCACCGTTTCGATCCCCAGATGTTTCAGATACTGCGGGGCATCTGACTCTTCAGAGGTGTAGATCCAGTTTGGCTGGATCCCCTTCTCCTGCATAAACGTTTTGATGCCGTTGCTCCACACATCCCAACCGTGCGGATACGGCTCCATGCCCTCTTCGTTGAAGGCATGAATTCGGATATTTTTCTGATATTTAAATGTTTGCAGCAGCCAACGTAAACGATCGGGCACCGTCGGCTGTTGCGACATGGCGCTGTCTTCAAACAGGCTGCGATCGCGCGTATCGTCATAACCCATGATGATATGCAGCTCATCGACCTGACTACAGGCACGCTGGATAAGATAGATGTGGCCGGTGTGCAGCGGATAAAACTTACCGAATACCACACCGATATTTTTCTGCTGGCGCGGAAACTCCAGCCCGAGAAAACGGTGCAGCGCCTCCAGCTTTTGCGCGCTGGGGCTTTTGATTTTGGCATTCAGCAGTTGGCTTAAATATCCCTTGGTCATGCCACTGGCATCCGCCACCTGTTGCAGGGTACAGCCCTTTTGCTTTATGGCGGTTTTGAGATAGTCGAACGATGACACAAGAGCCTCCTGCTGGAAAAATCGCGTAACACTGCCTGATGGCGCTTCGCTTATCAGGCCTACAACATCAATCCGTAGGCCGGATAAGACGCATTGCGTCGCCATCCGGCAAATTATACAACATCACTGCATACAGAGGATTATAAGTCGTCAAACACGCTTAACGCATCTGCAAGCTTTTTAACGCCAAAAACCTGCATCCCTTCCGGCACTTTTTTCGGGACGTTGGCGGCAGGCACAATCGCCCGACGGAAGCCATGCTTCGCCGCTTCAGAAATACGTTCCTGGCCGCTCGGCACCGGGCGAATCTCGCCCGCCAGTCCCACTTCGCCAAAGACCACTAAATCCTGCGGTAGCGGTCTGTCACGCAGGCTGGAGACCATTGCCAGCAGCAGCGCCAGATCGGCGCTGGTTTCGGTGACTTTGACACCACCGACCACGTTGACGAACACATCCTGATCCGCCATCTGCAAGCCGCCGTGACGATGCAGCACCGCCAGCAGAATCGCCAGACGGTTCTGTTCCAGACCGACCGCCACGCGACGCGGGTTCGCCATCATTGAGTGATCGACCAGCGCCTGAATCTCTACCAGCAGCGGACGCGTACCTTCCCAGACCACCATCACCGAACTACCGGAAGTGACCTCATCGCCACGGCTTAAGAAGATAGCGGAAGGGTTGCTGACTTCACGCAGGCCCTGCTCGGTCATGGCAAAGACGCCCAGCTCATTCACCGCGCCAAAGCGGTTTTTATGGCTACGCAGGGTACGGAAACGGGAGTCGGCATCGCCGTCGAGCAGCACCGAGCAGTCGATACAGTGCTCCAGCACTTTTGGCCCGGCCAGCGATCCGTCTTTCGTCACATGACCTACCATCACAATCGCCACGCCGCGCGTTTTGGCAAAGCGCGTCAGGTAAGCGGCCGTTTCGCGCACCTGCGCCACGCTGCCCGGCGAAGACTGAATATCCGCCATGTGCATCACCTGAATGGAGTCGATCACCATCAGCTTCGGCTGTTCTTCTTCGGCAATCAGGCAAATTTGTTCGATGCTGGTTTCCGACAGCATGTTCAGATTCGCCGTCGGCAGGCCAAGCCGATGCGCGCGCATCGCCACCTGCTGTAGCGACTCTTCGCCGGTGACGTACAGCGTTTTCATCTGCTCGGCGAGCTTGCACAGCGTTTGCAGCAGCAACGTCGATTTGCCCGCGCCAGGGTTACCGCCAATCAGAATAGCGCTGCCAGGTACCACCCCACCGCCCAGCACGCGGTCAAACTCTTTAAATCCGGTGGAAAAACGCGGCAATTCCTCAAGGCTGATGTCAGACAGCTTCTGCACTTTTGCGACACCCGCATTCCCGGCATAGCCGCTGAGCCGCTCGTTACGCGCCACCGTCGGCGACGCGGCAAGGCGCACCTCGGTAATGGTGTTCCAGGCCTGGCAGGCGCTGCATTGCCCCTGCCAGCGCGGGTAATCGGCCCCGCATTCATTACAAACAAAGGCGCGTTTTGGAGCTTTTGCCACGTTTTACCTCTTTCGTTAACGCTTTTGCCGGATGGCGCTGACGCTTATCCGGCATCAACACTATTTCTGGTTCATACTGCCGGAGAGAATGCAGAATACCCCCATCAGATCGGCGTGACGGATAGTAATCTCTGTCTTTTCATTCACTTTTGGTTTGGCATGATACGCAATGCCCAACCCTGCGGTTTTGATCATCGGCAGATCGTTCGCGCCGTCGCCGATCGCCACCGTCTGCGCCATCGGGATCTCATACTCTTGCGCCAGACGGGTCAGCGTATTGGCTTTGTACTGCGCATCGACGATATCGCCAATCACATTGCCGGTAAATTTCCCGTCCATGATCTCCAGCTCGTTTGCTACAGCCGCCGTCAGACGTAACTTATTACGCAGATAATCCGCAAAGAAGGTAAACCCGCCGGAGGCGATAGCCACTTTCCAACCCAGCGTTTCCAGCTTCAACACCAGTTGAGTCAGACCAGGCATCAGCGGTAAATTTTCGCGTACCTGATGCAAAATATTGGCATCCGCGCCTTTCAGCGTTGCCACACGGCTGCGCAGGCTGGCGGTAAAGTCCAGTTCACCGCGCATCGCACGTTCAGTGACTTCGGCAACCATCTCGCCGGTGCCGGCCAGCTTCGCGATTTCATCAATGCACTCGATCTGGATCGCCGTTGAATCCATATCCATCACCAGCAAACCCGGCGTACGCAGATGTGGAATCTTGCCGAGTGGCGCAACATCCAGTTTGGCATCATGCGCCAGTTTTGCCGCACGCGGCGTTAACGAACCCGCCAGGCGAATCACCTGATAATCCTCAACGCACCAGGCGGCCACGATCACCATCGCCGCGCCCAGTTTGCTCTGGTATTGCGTGAGACGTTGTTTATCCAGCCCGCGACCATACAGCAGCCAGCCACTACGGCCCGCGTGGTAATCCAGCGGCATGACTTCATCGCCACTTAAAGAGAGGGGCAGACCTGGCCACAGAGAGACATCTTCAGGTAGATCGCACCAGGTAATGTTAGGCATTAAAGCTCCTGTAAAATCGTTCGGGTCGGAATCATCCAGGGGAAAATAACGCATGAGGCTACCCTGTAACCAGCGCTTCTGGCAACATTAAGTCTCAAATTTTCAGCAGGTGGAATATGGCTCGCACAAAACTGAAATTCCGACTACATCGTGCAGTGATTGTATTGTCCTGCCTGGCGCTGCTCGTCGCCCTGATGCAGGGCGCATCCTGGTTTAGTCAAAGCCACCAGCAACAACGTAATCCGCAACTGGAAGAGCTGGCCCGTACGTTGGCACGTCAGGTCGCATTAAACGTCGCGCCGCTGATGCATACCGAAACGCCGGATGAAAAGCGCATTAAAGCAGTGCTCACGCAACTGACGGAAAGCAGCCGTATTCTGGATGCGGGCGTATACGATGAACAGGGAGACCTGATTACTCGTACCGGTGAGAGCGTTAACGTTCGTGATCGACTGGCGCTGGACGGTAAAAAAGCCGGGGGCTATTTTAACCAGCAGATTGTCGAACCCATTCAAGGCAAAAATGGTCCACTGGGCTATCTGCGCCTGACGCTGGATACCCACACGCTCGCCACCGAGGCCAAACAGGTGGATAACACCACCAACATTCTACGCCTTATGCTGCTCCTGTCACTGGCGATTGGCGTGGTGCTGACCCGCACCTTACTGCAAGGTAAGCGCACCCGCTGGCAACAATCGCCGTTCCTGCTTACCGCCAACAAACCGGTGCAGGAAGAAGATAAAGATGATTAAGAAAAGGAAATCGCTATGACTACCCTGCGCCTGCTTATCTCAGACTCTTACGATCCGTGGTTTAACCTGGCGGTTGAAGAGTGCATATTTCGCCAGATGCCCGCTACGCAACGCGTTCTGTTCTTATGGCGTAACGCCGATACGGTGGTGATTGGCCGGGCGCAAAACCCATGGAAAGAGTGTAATACCCGTCGTATGGAAGAGGATAACGTGCGGCTCGCCCGTCGCAGCAGCGGCGGCGGCGCGGTGTTCCATGATTTAGGCAATACCTGCTTTACCTTTATGGCCGGCAAACCGGAATACGACAAAACTATCTCTACCGCTATCGTACTCAATGCATTGAATTCATTGGGCGTTATGGCCGATGCTTCGGGACGCAACGATCTGGTGGTGAAAACGCCGGACGGCGATCGCAAAGTCTCTGGTTCAGCCTATCGCGAAACCAAAGATCGCGGCTTCCATCACGGTACGCTGCTGCTGAATGCAGACCTCAGCCGCCTGGCGAACTATCTGAATCCGGATAAAAAGAAACTCGCGGCGAAAGGGATTACCTCCGTTCGCTCCCGCGTGGCCAATCTTACCGAGCTATTACCGGGCATCACCCATGAACAGGTCTGCCAGGCGGTCACGGACGCCTTTTTCGCCCATTACGGCGAGCGCGTCGAAGCAGAAGGAATATCCCCGGATAAAACGCCGGATCTGCCGAATTTTGCCGAAACCTTTGCACGCCAGAGTAGTTGGGAGTGGAATTTCGGCCAGGCGCCAGCGTTCAGCCATCTGCTGGACGAGCGTTTCACCTGGGGCGGCGTCGAGCTACACTTCGACGTCGAAAAAGGTCATATCACCCGTGCACAGGTCTTTACCGACAGCCTCAATCCCGCGCCACTGGAAGCGCTGGCGGGGCGGTTGCAAGGGTGTTTGTATCGCGCGGATATGCTGCAACAGGAGTGCGAGGCGCTACTGGTTGATTTCCCGGAGCAAGAAAAAGAACTACGAGAACTGTCGGCGTGGATTGCCGGAGCGGTGCGTTAATAAAAAAAGCCGGATGGCGGCTACGCCTTATCCGGCCTACGATCGCGAGGCCCGGTAAGCGCAGCGCCACCGGGCATCACACAGTCTTACTCTTTATCGCCCAGCAAAACAGATTCCAGCGCGATTTTGATCATGTCGTTGAAGGTCGTCTGACGCTCAGCGGCCGTGGTCTGCTCGTGGGTACGAATATGGTCGGACACGGTGCAGATGGTCAGCGCTTTCGCACCAAACTCAGCAGCAACGCCGTAGATGCCCGCCGCTTCCATTTCCACGCCCAGTACGCCGTATTTTTCCATCACGTCGAACATTTCGCCGTCCGGAGAGTAGAACAGGTCAGCGGAGAACAGGTTGCCTACGCGCGCGTCAACGCCCAGCGCTTTTGCCGCATCAACCGCGTTACGTACCATGTCAAAGTCAGCGATAGCCGCAAAGTCATGATCTTTAAAACGGATACGGTTCACTTTGGAGTCGGTGCAGGCGCCCATACCGATCACCACGTCGCGCAGTTTGACGTCCATACGCACAGCGCCGCAGGAGCCGACGCGAATGATTTTCTTCACGCCGAAATCGGTGATCAGCTCTTTGGTGTAGATGGAGCAGGATGGGATACCCATACCGTGGCCCATAACAGAAATCTTACGGCCTTTGTAAGTACCGGTGAAACCTAACATGCCGCGAACGTTGTTCACTTCACGAACATCTTCGAGGAAAGTTTCAGCAATGTGCTTCGCACGCAGCGGGTCGCCCGGCATCAATACGACGTCAGCGAAATCACCCATTTCTGCATTAATATGTGGAGTTGCCATCTTCAGTTCCTTTTACATTGTTGTTTTTGCCGGATGGCGGCTGCGCCTTATCCGGCCTACAAACGATTCCTGGTAGGCCGGATAAGCGTAGCGCCATCCGGCAACGGGCATTACAGCATGTTTTTACCGTAGTCCATTGGCGACGTACCGAAGTAGCTCGCCAGCGTCTGTCCGATATCCGCGAAGGTTTCACGGTGACCTAAAGAGCCCGGTTTCACTTTCGGACCGTAGATCAGCACCGGAATGTGCTCACGGGTATGGTCGGTACCGGTCCAGCTCGGGTCGCAGCCGTGGTCGGCGGTGAGGATCAGAATGTCATCTTCACCCACCAGCTCCATCAGCTCCGGCAGACGGCGGTCAAACAGTTCCAGACCAGCGGCATAGCCCGCGATGTCGCGGCGGTGACCCCAGGAAGAGTCGAAGTCCACGAAGTTAGTGAAGACAATGGTCTCGTCACCCGCTTCTTTCATCTCTTTAATCGTGGCGTCGAACAGCGCATCCAGGCCGGTCGCTTTCACTTTTTTGGTGATACCGCAGTTGGCGTAAATATCCGCGATCTTACCGACAGACACAACATGACCTTTTTTCTCGTCAACCAGTTTCTGCAGCACGGTCGGCGCTGGCGGCTCAACGGCCAGGTCATGACGGTTACCGGTACGCTGGAAGTTACCGGCTTTATCACCGATAAACGGACGCGCGATAACACGACCGATGTTGTAACCGCCCTCGGTCAGCTCTTCACGCGCGATTTCGCACAGCTCGTAGAGTTTATCCAGGCCAAAGGTCTCTTCATGACAGGCAATCTGGAACACGGAGTCAGCGGAGGTATAGAAAATCGGCTTCCCGGTTTTCATATGTTCTTCGCCCAGTTGATCCAGAATCACGGTACCGGAAGAGTGGCAGTTACCGAGGTAACCCGGCAGGTTGGCACGTTTTACCAGCTTATCCAGCAGTTCCTGCGGGAAGCTGTTTTCGTGGTCGCTGAAGTAACCCCAGTCAAACAGAACCGGCACTCCGGCGATTTCCCAGTGGCCGGACGGCGTATCTTTCCCGGAAGAGAGTTCATGCGCCCATGCGTATGCGCCGATGACTTCCGCATTACCGTCCATACCAGCAGCAATTTTACCGGTAGAACCTTCGTGAGCTTTCACCAGGCCCAGACGGGTCAGGTTAGGCAGATTCAGTGGGCCTTTGCGACCATTGTCAGCCTCACCTTTCGCACAGGCTTCTGCAATGTGTCCCATAGTGTCTGAGCCTACGTCGCCAAAGCGATCCGCATCTTCAGTCGCACCAATACCAAAGGAGTCCAGCACCATAATAAATGCACGTTTCATCTTGTTCTCCATACATCTGCGCCGCAAAAAAGCGATCAGATCAGTATACAGTTATTCGGTTATACGACGATAGACTGTCGGTGTAATTTCTGGCGCTTTATTGTCAAGGCTGATTGCCGCTTTGACCGCTTTCGCCGCTTCCTGCCAACTGGCTTCATCTTTCGCGTGGATCACTGCCAGCGGACGCTGTCCGTCTACGCTGTCGCCCAAACGGACCATGTCGCTAAAGCCGACGCTGTAATCGATGGTATCCGATGCCTGACGGCGTCCACCGCCCATGGAAACGACTGCCATACCCAACGCGCGGGTATCCATCGCGCTGACAAAGCCCTCAGTATCAGCATATACCGCTTTGCTGAGCATTGCCGTCGGCAGATACTTCGCATAGTTTTCGACGAAGTCGGTCGGGCCTTTCTGCGCCGCAACCATACGGCCAAAAATTTCCGCCGCTTTACCGTTGTCCAGCACCGCCTGCAATTTCGCGCGGGCTTCGGCGTCATCTTTCGCCAGATTGCCGGAGATCAGCATTTCCACGCACAGCGCCATGGTGACATCTAACAGACGTGGATTACGGTATTCACCTGTCAGGAACTGGACAGCCTCGCGGACTTCTACCGCGTTACCTGCGCTGGAAGCCAGCACCTGGTTCATATCAGTTAACAGCGCGGTGGTACGTACCCCCGCCCCGTTCGCCACGCCGACAATTGCTTCGGCAAGGGCTTCAGAAAGTTCATAGGTCGGCATAAACGCGCCGCTGCCTACTTTCACATCCATCACCAACGCATCCAGCCCTTCCGCCAGCTTTTTCGCCAGGATAGAGCCGGTAATCAGCGGGATGGAATCCACCGTCGCGGTAATATCGCGGGTGGCATAAAAACGTTTATCCGCCGGTGCGAGCGAGCTGGTTTGCCCAATAATCGCCACACCCACGTCTTTAATAATTTCACGGAAACGCGCGTCGTCCGGGAAGATATCAAATCCAGGAATCGCTTCCAGTTTATCGAGCGTACCGCCGGTATGACCCAGGCCGCGCCCGGAAATCATCGGAATATAGCCGCCACAGGCAGCCACCATCGGGCCTAACATCAGCGACGTTACGTCGCCCACGCCGCCGGTAGAGTGTTTATCCACAATCGGGCCGTTCAGTTGCAGGCTTTTCCAGTCCAGCACGGTTCCTGAATCACGCATTGCCATGGTCAGCGAAACTCGCTCAGGCATTGTCATATCGTGGAAGAAAATGGTCATCGCCAGGGCGGCGATTTGCCCCTCAGAGATGGTGTTGTCGCGAATCCCATTGATAAAGAAACGAATTTCTTCATCGCTCAGCGCATGACCATCACGTTTTTTACGAATAATTTCTTGTGCGAGAAACACGGTAACCTCCCGATTATGGGCCGGGTAAGCAGTGCGCTCCCCGGCTAGTCGTATTGATGCCGGATGGCGGCTTACGCCTTATCCGGCCTACGATGGGCAATTCAAACTTAGTAGCTGCTTGCGCTCTTACCGTCGCCGTGACCCAGCGCTTTGAGCAGGCTCGCCAGCAGGCTGGATGCGCCAAAACGGTAATGGCGGGAATCTGCCCAGTCAGCGCCAAACAGTTCGTCGGCAATCGCCAGGAACTGCTGTGCATCTTCTGCAGTACGTACGCCGCCAGCGGGTTTGAATCCAACGGTTTTAGAAACGCCCATATCACGGATCACTTCCATCATGATGCGTGCGCTTTCCGGCGTCGCATTGACCGGTACTTTACCGGTAGACGTTTTGATGAAATCAGCACCCGCTTTGATAGAAATTTCAGACGCTTTGCGAATCAGGGCTTCTTCTTTCAGCTCACCAGTTTCGATGATCACTTTCAGCAGCACATTTGCTGCCGCACATGCATCTTTACAGGCTTTAACCAGATCAAAACCAATCTGCTCATTACCCGCGATCAGCGCACGATACGGGAACACCACATCAACTTCGTCAGCACCGTAGGCAATCGCCGCGCGGGTTTCAGCCAGCGCGATCTCAATGTCGTCATTGCCGTGCGGGAAGTTGGTGACGGTGGCAATACGGATATCCGGTGTGCCCTGCTCTTTCAGGGTCTTACGCGCAACAGGAATGAAACGTGGATAGATGCAAATTGCTGCCGTGTTGCCAACCGGGGTCTTCGCCTGATGACACAGCGCGATCACTTTTTCATTGGTGTCGTCGTCATTCAGGGTGGTCAGATCCATCAGTTTCAGTGCACGCAGGCTGCTTGCTGTTAAATCGGTCATAACATTCTCCAACGGCATCGCCGTATAAAATTTCACCTTGCGAGTTTGTTAGTATTCTAACATCCGCTCGCGATTACACTTCGATATACATCACAGTTAATGAAAACCACATACAGATTTGCATTACTCTAATGAGATCTGCTTCAAATAATTCACCTTTACACAGCAGGTGCGGTGGCATCAGACGCATCCGGATCAAAGGTTGCGGCGGCATAGCTTTCTACAATGGCGCTATACCTTCGGCACATAAAGGAACCAACGATGCCCACTTCAAGCGAATTCGCGCTGCAACAGCGGTGCCAACAAATCGTGACCAGCCCGACGCTCAGCCCTGAGCAGAAACGCCACTTTTTGGCGCTGGAGGCTGAAAACGCGCTGCCTTATCCGCCACTGTCCGCTGAGGCCCGCCAGGCGCTGGATGACGGGGTGATCTGCGATATGTACGAAGGTCATGCCCCGTTCAAACCGCGCTATGTGCTGCCTGATTACGCGCGTTTTTTGGCCAACGGTTCCTCATGGCTGGAGCTTGAAGGCGCCAGCGACCTTGATGATGCGCTGTCCTTGCTCACCATCCTGTACCACCACGTTCCGTCAGTGACCTCGATGCCGGTCTACCTCGGTCAGCTCGACGCTCTGTTGCAACCGTATGTTAGAATTCTAACACAAGAAGAGATCGATATTCGAATAAAACGTTTCTGGCGTTATCTCGACAGAACCCTGCCAGACGCGTTTATGCATGCCAATATCGGCCCTGCCGATACGCCAGTCACCCGCGCAATTTTACGTGCAGATGCAGAGTTAAAGCAGGTTTCACCGAATCTGACATTCATTTATGATCCGCAAATTACCCCTGATGATCTGCTGCTCAACGTGGCGCAAAATATCTGCGAGTGCAGTAAGCCGCACATATCCAACGGCCCCGTAAATGATAAAATTTTCACAAAAGGTCAGTATGGCGTCGTGAGTTGTTACAACTCTTTACCGCTCGCCGGGGGCGGCAGCACGCTGGTCAGGCTCAATCTGAAAGCCATCGCAGAGCGCAGCACCTCTGTCGATGACTTCTTTACACGCACCCTACCGCACTACTGCCAGCAGCAAATCGCCATCATTGATTCACGATGTGAATTCCTCTACACGAAATCACATTTCTTTGAGAATAGCTTCCTCGTGCAGGAAGGGTTGATTGATCCCGAACGTTTTGTGCCGATGTTCGGGATGTATGGTCTGGCGGAAGCGGTAAACCTGCTGTGCGAAAAGGCAGGACAAAGCGCCCGCTACGGGAAAGATGCGTTCGCCAATCAGCTCGGGTATCGCATTAGCGCCCAACTGGCGGAGTTTGTCGAACGCACGCCGGTGAAGTATGGCTGGCAGCAGCGCGCGATGCTGCATGCACAGTCGGGGATCAGTTCTGACATCGGCACCACGCCCGGCGCGCGTCTGCCTTATGGTGATGAACCTGACCCCATCACCCATCTGCAAACCGTCGCGCCGCATCACGCATATTATCACGCCGGGATCAGCGATATCCTGACGCTGGATGAAACCATCAAGCGTAATCCACAGGCGCTGGTGCAACTGTGCCTCGGCGCGTTTAAAGCCGGAATGCGTGAATTCACCGCCAACGTGAGCGGCAACGATCTGGTCCGCGTCACGGGCTATATGGTGCGCCTGTCGGATCTGGAAAAATATCGTGCCGAAGGATCTCGCATTAACACCACCTGGCTTGGTGAAGAGGCCGCACGCAATACGCGCATTCTGGAACGACAACCTCGTGTGATAAGCCATGAACAGCAGATGCGCTTCAGTAAGTAAACTGATCCCTTTCTCCTGCGTCGACGGGCCGGGCAGCCGCCTGGCTCTGTTCCTGCAAGGGTGTAATCTGCGCTGTAAGAACTGCCACAATCCATGGACGATGGGGCGCTGCAACGACTGCGGAGAATGTGTGCTGCATTGCCCGCATGAAGCGCTAAGCCTGAGTGCAGGAAAAGTATGGTGGCAGTCCGATGTGTGTCAGCAGTGCGACACCTGCCTGCGCCTGTGCCCGCAGCAGGCGACGCCGATGGCGCAAACCATGAGCGTTGATCAGGTGCTGCAGCATATTCGCAAGGCAGCCCTGTTTATTGAGGGAATTACGGTCAGCGGTGGTGAAGCTACTACCCAGTTGCCGTTTATTGTGGCGCTGTTTACCGCGCTCAAAAGCGATCCTCTGCTGCAACATCTGACCTGCATGGTCGACAGCAACGGCATGCTGAGCGAAACCGGCTGGCAAAAACTATTGCCGGTGTGCGACGGGGTAATGCTCGATTTAAAAGCCTGGGATAGCCTGTGCCATCGCCAGCTTACCGGTCGAGATAATACGCTGATTAAACAAAGCATTATCTTTCTGTCAAGGCAGGGAAAGCTTGCTGAGCTACGCCTGTTGGTGATCCCCGGTCAGGTGGATTATTTGCAGCATATTGATGCGCTGGCGGCGTTCATTAAGCAGTCAGGCGAGGTACCGGTGCGGCTGAATGCCTTTCATGCGCATGGGGTGTATGGCGAAGCAAAAGACTGGCCGAGCGCAACGCCAGAGGATGTGGAGCAACTGGCGGCAGGATTGCGCGAGCGTGGGGTGGATAACCTGATTTTCCCGGCGCTGTATCTGTGATTACCGGATGCGACGACATCATAGGTAGGCCGGATAAGGCACAGCCGCCATCCGGCGCCCAACAATCACACATTAAACAACGCGGTAGTATTGCGATACAGCGCATCTGCTATCACGTCCGCAGGCTCTTGACGCAGTTCGCATAATGTCTCAAACACTCTGAGGGCCTGCTCGGGGCGGTTGGGCTGTCCCTGAAAACCATTGAGCGGCATGTCCGGCGCATCGGTTTCCAGCAGGAGTGATTGCAGCGGCAGTTGCGCCATCACCTCACGGGTTTTACTGGCGCGTGGATAGGTAATGGTGCCGCCAACGCCAATTTTGTACCCCAGTTGCACAAAGCGTTGCGCCTGCTGCAAACTCCCGGAAAAACCATGCACCACGCCGGTTCGTGGCAGAGCATGGCGTTTCAGATGCATCGCCAGCTTGTCATGAGTCCGTCGCGAATGCAGGATCACCGGCAGTTCGTAACGCTTCGCCAGGTTAAGCTGCGCGTCCAGCACCCGTTCTTGTTTATCAAATTGCGGATCATCCCGATAAAGGTCCAGTCCAATCTCGCCTACGGCTACCAGCTTTTGCGGGCGCGTATCCAGCGCCTGCTGCAGTTGGTCCAGACTGTCATCGCCATGTTGTTCAATAACAATGGGATGCAGACCCAAAGCAGCAAACAACGGCGGATACTTTTCCGCTAACGCCAGTACGCGGGAAAAGTTTGCCGCCTGCGTCGCCGGAACAATGATGCAATTCACACCGACCGCCGCGGCACGTTGAATGCTGGCGGGCTCATCATCGGTAAACGGCGGGAAATCAAAGTGACAATGTGTATCAATGAAACGAAAACTCACGCCAGATCCTCGCTATCAAACGTTGTATCGTTAGCCTGAGGCGCATTGGTCACCACGGGCGCGTGGGCATCGTTGGCCACCGGTGCGGGAGGAACCACCACCGGTCCCGGCACGACAATCTTCGGCGTCTGACGAGGCAATGGCGCGTTTTTCGCCAACAACTTGCCGACGGTGGCCAGGAAGTAACGACCACACAAACGCCCGGTCTTATAGTCTTCTCGCAGCGCCGGAATACGGCTGCCCAGCGCCATGCTGTGGAGCGGTTTAGGCGGATAGATCTCAAAGATTCGCAGCTTACCCGGCGGCTTTTCAATAAAATTCTGGATCGCGCGATAGCTGGCTTCATGGTGCTGGACCAAATTCAGCAACGGTTGCAGACTGCTTTCGCCCAGCCAGCGCTCCATACGTTTGAACCACTGCGGGGTGTAGTACATTTGCGAAGGCACAGTGCGGATCACCACCAGCGTTTTTGCGCCATGCTTCGCCGCTTCCTGTACGGGTATGGCATCGCTGACTCCCCCGTCCAGATAGTTCACACCGTCCAACGCAACGCCAGTGCGGTAGAATCCCGGAATAGCGCTGGAGGCGCGAATGAGATCGAGCCAGTTTTGCCGGTTTGGCGAAAAATAACCAGGCGTATAATCATCACCCCGGCAGGCGCACATATAAAACGCTTTCCCTGAGGCAAACAGGCGCTCGGCGTTATCCATCGCCAGCGGCATCTGGGATGAGGTCGAATCCACCAGCCAGTCGAGATCGATTAAGTTTCCCCCGCGCACAAAGCGCACTGGGTCAAAAAACTCACGGCGGGTGGTGTAACGCATAATGACTTTACGACCGTAACCGGGCTGGTTACACAGATAGGCTGAAAGGTTTTGCGCCCCGGCGGACGTCCCGTAGTAAAGGTCAAAGGGATTGAACTGCGCACGCATGAACTCATCCAGTACGCCAGCGGTAAAGATTCCTCTTTGTCCCCCACCCTCACACACCAGCGCCATACTGCCTGGTTGAAACGGACGTAACGATAACGGCGCAATATTACCGAGCGTGACGGGTATTCTCTGCCCCACCTCTGCCTTCCTGTTTTTTTTGTACTGGAACAACAAAGTAACGCAAATTGCCTGACGCTAAAACCGTAAAAGCCAGTCCACTGGACTGGCTTGGTAGCAAGTTATCTTTACGGTTTACTGACTAGGGTCGTTTACGCCCTGTAAACAGGCTGACCAGAAACAGAATGATCCCCACCACGAAAACAATTTTCGCGGCGCCTGCAGCGGTACCAGCCAGTCCACCAAAACCCAGTGCGGCGGCAATTAACGCGATAACCAGAAATATGATGCCCCATCGAAACATGCGCTTCTCCTTTACCATAGTTAATGTCACCGCTTGTTATGAGCGCTCAGGCTGCTCATCGGCGATATTTTTAGTGTGGTGCACAACACGCCTCCCGACAAACGTCAGGAGGACGAATTAAGTCGAATTACTGAGTTTTAAGGTCGTTTTTGACGCTTTTCACGCCATCAACGGCTTTGGCGATGCTCTCAGCACGATCGCTTTGTGCTTTTGAGTCAACGGTGCCGGAAAGTTGAACCACTCCATCAGTGGTCTCTACTTTCACTTTACGGGAAGGGACAATGTCATCAGCCAGCAGTTTTGCTTTAACTTCGCTGGTGGTTGCCGTGTCGCCCGCATAGCCTTTTACGGATGTGCTTTTGCTGTCGCGTACGTGTAGTTTGTCGCTCACTGAGGTTACGCCCTCAACGCCTTTGGCCACTTTCACGGCTTCTTCAGCCTGTGCCTGGCTTTCAACAAACCCGCTTAACGTCACCACTTTCTGGTCTGTTTTCACAGAAATATCGGTGCTCTTGATGCTTTCGTGATCCACCAGCGCAGCTTTTACTTTTGCTGTGATAGTGCTGTCATCCATGAAATTACCGACTTTGTTCATAGAGCTATCGACTTTCTGCCCCGCACTTTCGACACCAGATTGCGCTTTATCCGTCGTGGCGTTTTCTGCAAAAGCAGAACCCGTTGCAACAGCGGAGGTCAGCATCACGGCCAGCAGCGTTTTAGAAATCTTAAGTCCTGTCATTGTCATCGATGTATTCCTGTATGTTTTGCTAAAAGCGATGGTCTGCCGTAAACGGCGTTAACCAGCAACTAATCTTGTAAGTGGAATAAATATCAGCAATAGAAGCTGCAACAGGCAGCCTAAAAAGCATTTAACGCCGATATTTATGTCATCACATTGTTAAATATAGTTCAGGATTTCGTGATCGCAGTCCGGATTGACTAAAAAACAGGCAAACAACAGAAAAACGAGAGGTTTTAAGAACATTCCGCAAGGGATTTAAAAGACAGGGAAAGTTGCAGGGCACGGCGAATACCGTGCCCTGGAAGGCGATTAGTGTTCGCGCGTTTTGCGGAACTGAACGTCAGGGTAACGTTCCTGGGTGAGATTCAGGTTAACCATGGTCGGTGCGATATAGGTGAGGTTATCGCCGCCATCCAGCGCCAACTGAACTTCGTTTTTACGCTTAAATTCTTCGAATTTTTTCACGTCAGAACATTCTACCCAGCGCGCGGTCGCCACGTTGACCGACTCATAAATCGCTTCAACGTTGTACTCGCTCTTCAGACGCGAAACCACCACGTCGAACTGCAGCACACCAACAGCGCCCACGATCAGATCGTTATTAGCAATTGGACGGAAGACCTGCACCGCCCCCTCTTCCGACAGCTGAACCAGCCCTTTCAGCAGCTGTTTCTGCTTCAAAGGATCTTTCAGGCGAATACGACGGAACAGCTCCGGCGCGAAGTTCGGAATACCAGTGAACTTCATCATTTCACCCTGGGTGAAGGTATCGCCGATCTGAATAGTGCCATGGTTGTGCAAACCGAGAATATCGCCCGGATACGCTTCTTCCACATGAGAACGGTCACCCGCCATGAAGGTCAGCGCATCGGAGATCACCACGTCTTTACCAATGCGCACCTGACGCATTTTCATGCCTTTCTCGTACTTACCGGAAACCACGCGCATGAACGCCACGCGGTCACGGTGTTTCGGATCCATGTTGGCCTGGATTTTAAACACAAAGCCAGTGAACTTCTCTTCTGAGGCTTCCACGGTGCGGGTATCAGTTTTACGCGGCATCGGCGCAGGCGCCCACTCCACTAAGCCGTCCAGCATATGGTCAACGCCGAAGTTACCCAGCGCGGTACCGAAGAAGACCGGGGTGATTTCGCCCGCGAGGAACAGATCATGGTCGAACTCGTTAGACGCGCCCTGCACCAGCTCCAGCTCGTCGCGCAACTGCTGCGCCAGATCTTCGCCCACGGCGGCATCGAGTTCCGGGTTATTCAGCCCCTTAACAATGCGCACTTCCTGAATGGTGTGGCCTTTACCCGTCTGGTACAGGTAAGTTTCGTCTTTATAAAGGTGATAAACGCCCTTGAACAGCTTCCCGCAGCCAATCGGCCAGGTGATCGGCGCACAGCCGATTTTCAGCTCGTTCTCGACTTCATCCAGCAGCTCCATCGGGTCACGGATATCACGGTCGAGTTTGTTCATAAAGGTCAGGATCGGCGTATCGCGCAGACGGGTAACTTCCATCAGCTTGCGGGTACGATCCTCAACGCCTTTCGCGGCGTCGATAACCATCAGACAGCAGTCCACCGCCGTCAGGGTACGGTAAGTATCTTCGGAGAAGTCTTCGTGCCCCGGGGTGTCCAGCAGATTCACCAGGCAGTCGTGATACGGAAATTGCATCACAGAGGTGGTAATGGAGATACCACGCTGCTTTTCCATCTCCATCCAGTCAGATTTCGCATGCTGGCTGGAGCCACGGCCTTTTACCGTACCGGCGGTCTGAATCGCCTGTCCGAATAACAGCACCTTTTCAGTAATGGTCGTTTTACCGGCATCCGGGTGAGAAATAATGGCAAAAGTGCGGCGTTTGGCCACCTCTTGCAAATAAGGAGACAACGTCATAGTCAAATCTTCTTAGGTAAGCACGGCAACGGGCCGTGCAAGTTGAATACGAAAAATTGCGGCTATTTTACCCATCAATGGGGGGGAGGCAATCAGTGTTTACACAGGAGCTGCTCCAGTTCGCTTAATGACGCGACCGTCCAGGTCGGCTGAATGCCTGCTGGCTGCTCGCGATGGTGCGTATTTAGCCAGCAGGTGGATAGCCCGGCGTTAATGCCGCCAAGAATATCGGACTCTGCGGTATCGCCCACCATCAGCACGCGGGAACGGTCAGGATTGCCCGCCTGCTCCAGCGCATGGTCAAAAATACGGGGATCGGGTTTTGCCACCCCAACCTGCTCAGAAATCACCAGCAGATCGAAATAGTCGCGCAGCCCCGTCCGCTCAAGGCGGATTTGCTGCAACGCCGTAAAGCCGTTAGTAATGATGCCAATTTTCGTTTTATCACGAATCGCATTGAGCAGAGAGACCGCCCCTGGCAACGGCGAGCAGATCTCAGCCATCGCATTGATAAATGCGTCATTAAGCTGGCCTGGTTCGACCTTCAGGCGTTCAGCCCAGCTCTGGAAACGGGCATGCTGCAATTGTAATGACGTAATCGCGCCGTTTTGATAATCCACCCATAGCGGTTTATTCACGGCCTGGTAGTCCTGAAAATCTTCAGCGGTAAAGGTAATGCTATAGTCGAGAAACATCCGCTGTAAGCCGGTAAACGAGTCAAACGTAAACAGCGTTTCGTCGGCATCAAAGAAAATCCAGTCCCACTTTTTCATCATTACACCTTGTCTTACATGCTGATTGGCAATGCCATGATAATGGCGTCTTCATGACCATCGGCCGTCGGATAATAATTGCGCCTGATCGTCGCCTCGTTAAAGCCCAGGCTTTCATACAGCGCGATAGCGGCAGCATTTGAGGCGCGCACTTCCAGCCACAGCGTCAAAATGCCGCGCTTTTCCAGCTCATCGATCAGGTGCTCTAGTAGCTCGCGCCCCAGGCCCTGGCGCTGAAAGTCAGGATCGACGGCGATATTGAACAGCGTAGCTTCATCCAGCACCACCTGCGTAATCGCAAAGGCGGCCATCACGTCGTCAACCCTCAACTGAAAATTGAGGTAGCGATCGCCCAGGTTGCTGGCAAATGTTTTTTCACTCCACGGAAAAGCGTGGGCGCGTTTTTCAATCTGAAATGCTGCAGGTAAATCAGTCGGTTCGAGGGAAGAAATCGTGTTCATATGCGCAGATTTGTTGCCATAACGCGGCGCGGGCCGCTGGGTTTTCCCGTAATTCATTAAACGCAGGACTCTCGACCTGAGCGCCTTCCAGCAGTAGTGGCTCTTCGGTTCCCAGCCGCCAACTATTACAGCGACTGCCCTGCGGCAGCATGGCGACACGGTCAGGCGTCAATTGTAAAACCTGATCCGGGCTGACGGTTATTGCGCGTAAAATATCGCTCATTAACGGTTCGGTTAGCGCGGGTAGCTGTGCAGCAACCATCACTAAACGGATATGCGCAGGAATGGAGATCGCGATTTCGCCCTGCAGTGCGCCAGGACGACGCAGCGACCACTGCGTAATGCCCAGTTGCTGTAACTGCCAGTCTCGTCGGGATGTCATAGCGAAACACTCCTGTCTATCAGGGGCGCAAATATAGCAAATTTGTCGAATCCGTGCCATCAAACAACTATAATCCCCGGCTGTACAATTTAAGGAGCACTCCATGTCTGCTTTTACCCCGGCAAGTGAAGTCTTGCTGCGCCACAGTGATGATTTCGAACAAAGCCGTATTCTGTTTGCCGGTGATTTGCAGGATGATCTGCCTGCCCACTTCGAAAGCGCCGCCAGCCGTGCGCACACTCAACAACTTCACCACTGGCAGGTGCTGAACCGCCAGATGGGTGACAACGTCCGTTTCAGCCTCGTCGCTAAGGCCGATGACGTTGCCGATAGCGATACGCTAATCTACTACTGGCCGAAGAATAAGCCGGAAGCGCAGTTCCAGCTGATGAACATTTTGTCGCTGTTACCGGTGGGCAGCGATGTTTTTGTTGTGGGTGAGAACCGCAGCGGCGTACGTAGCGCAGAGCAGATGCTGGCCGAATACGCACCGCTGAATAAAGTCGACAGCGCGCGTCGCTGTGGCCTGTACCACGGTCGTCTGGAAAAACAGCCGGTCTTTGATGCAGAAAAATACTGGGATGAATATCAGGTTGATAATCTGACCATCAAAACGCTGCCGGGCGTATTCAGCCGTGACGGCCTGGATGTTGGCAGCCAATTGCTGCTCTCCACACTGACGCCGCATACCAAAGGTAAAGTTCTGGATGTCGGTTGTGGCGCGGGCGTACTCTCCGTCGCTTTAGCCAGCCATTCGCCCAAAGTCCGCTTAACCCTGTGTGATGTAAGTGCGGCCGCTGTTGAAGCCAGCCGCGCCACGCTTGCCGCCAACGGTATTGAAGGTGATGTGATCGCCAGCAACGTTTTTTCTGACGTGACGGGCCGCTTTGATATGATCATCTCCAACCCACCGTTCCATGATGGGATGCAGACCAGCCTCGATGCCGCGCAAACGCTGATTCGCGGCGCGGTGCGTCATCTCAACAGCGGCGGTGAACTGCGTATCGTGGCGAACGCCTTCCTGCCCTATCCGAAGGTGCTGGATGAGGTATTCGGATTCCATGAAGTTATCGCACAGACCGGACGCTTCAAGGTCTATCGCACCATCATGACGCGTCAGGCGAAAAAAGCCTAACTGATCAAGGCTGGATCAGGCATTTACGCTGCCACCAGACGTGACACTGAGCAACGCCGGATAGCGCTATCGCTTATCCGGCCTGGATAAAACGCCAAAAACCGTAGAAACGCCTTTTTTTTCGGCAATCACGTTAAGTTCGATAATTAACTGTTGACGCCCTGCATAAAATCTCTAGAATTCGCCTCCGTGGTAACGATACTTTTTGAGTGTCGATGGTATGCGAAGGTGGCGGAATTGGTAGACGCGCTAGCTTCAGGTGTTAGTGTCCTTTCGGACGTGGGGGTTCAAGTCCCCCCCCTCGCACCAACGAGGCGATATCAAAAAAATAAGATGACTGTGCGAAGGTGGCGGAATTGGTAGACGCGCTAGCTTCAGGTGTTAGTGTCCTTAGGATGTGGGGGTTCGAGTCCCCCCCCTCGCACCAATTATCTTATTTCCTTCTCTTTTTCCCCTGTTTTGCTTATCCCTGATTCCAGTTCATCATTACCAGCACAATGCCGCCAATCAGCGCTGCACATGAAGGTAACAGAATAAAATGCCGTAAGCGCTTGTGGTATAGCATGAGCGAAGTCAATAGTAATCCTAATACAATCATTACCTTCCATACATTGACCGACAGGTCGGTAAATGCCATCCCGGCAATGAGTATCCCCGGCAGCAGAACTCCCCATCCACTTCCCAGCGTACGTTGCAACATGGTTCCACCTACGACATTGATAATGATAACCAATATCATATGATATATTTTCTCATTTGTCAGCTGGGAGGCACTATCAATTATATGAGTTTTACTTAACGATTGATGACATGAATAATCTAAGGTGATAAATTGCTCGCCGGTTAACGCTTCAACTAAAAATAAAGACCTCAGCGAATGATACCCCGTTCGTTATTTGTTTTATTTACCAACACATCTTCGTATATTACAGATAACTAACAATATTTACTATGACAGTACAATCCTGGCGAACTCTGCGCACTAAAAAATATCAACTCTCTTTGCGTTTGTTTCTGCTTCTCAACGCAGTCTCCGCGCTGTTTACGCTTTTTTTCCCACTTTTTGCCGTCAAAGCCTTATCTGTACCGGCTCTGCTGATACTGATCACCAGTACGCTGCTGCTTATATGGCATGGGAAATACACGGATAAAAAAATTAATCTCCCTTTTATTTCAATAATCTTTGGCTTGTTATGGGCATTCCATATTTTTCAGAAATATTCCACACTCGGTCATAATGACTATTATTTTCTGTTAATCGCACTGCTCAGCGTGCTGTTTATTGGATCTATTGCTTTCGCCAATAATATCATCGCGTTTACGCTTCATTCTCTCCCCTCCGTCGCCGTCTGTTTATGGCTTAGCGGCAACGAGCATAGTTTACGAATTTTCTATTTTATGGCGTTACCGATGGCCGGGATCGCCATCCAACATGTGATACAAAAGCGCTACGATGGTTTCGCCCAGCAGTTGATGTACAAACTGCTTGAGGAACGGGAAACGCTCAACGGACTCAGCATGCTTGACCCGCTTACCGGTTTGTATAACCGCCGGGGACTGCAACACAGACTCGATACGCTGTTGGCGCTGAGCAACTCGAAACACTACGTGCTGTTATTGGATATCGACCACTTCAAAGCCTATAACGATCATTACGGGCATATGATGGGCGACCAGGCGCTGATCCGCGTCTCAGCCGCCATTCGTGATTCCGTACGATCCCGGGATGTGGTGGCGCGATTCGGCGGCGAAGAATTCATGGTTTTGCTGACCGCGATCGATCCGCAGCAGGCACAGGCCGCCGCCGAGCGTATTCGTCAGAAAGTGTACGACCTTAAAATCCCCCACATGTTTAACGAAAACGTGGCAACCAACGTGACCGTCAGTATCGGCATTGCGCCGCTGGTAGAGCAGGATATTGAGGCCGCTATCGCCAGAGCGGATAAAGCCCTGTACGAGGCGAAAAATCTTGGGCGTAACAACACGCTGGTCAGCGATGAGCTGAGGGTAAACCGCCCTTCACTCTGAGCTATCTGTGCGGTGGCATCCGTCATCGCGACAAAGATCTTGCCATCGTTCATCGTCAACTATAGGATTAGCAATCATTATCATTTCGATTAACATCCTTATATTGCCATGGCTTATCGTTCCGCACCGATCGTTGAAGATGTCATCTGGCGTAGCCACCTTCCAGCAAAGATGCCCTCGCTGGCTGCTGCTGTACGCGAAACGATAGCCCAAACTCGTGAGCACCTGCTGGACTTTATTCGTCTTGACGAAATCCCCGTACCGGGCGCGATGACGCTACATGAATGGACGCAACCAGCGACGCTCAGTTCGCTGTTGGCCGTTTATTCAGACCATATCTATCGAAACCAGCCCACGCTGACACGCGAAAATAAGCCGCTGATTTCTCTCTGGGCGCAATGGTATATCGGGCTGATGATGCCCCCACTCATGGTAGCCCTGCTAACGCAAAAAGAGGCCATTGACGTCTCACCTGAACACATGCGCGTTGAGTTTCACGAAACGGGCCGTGCAGCCTGCTTCTGGATTGACGTCCACCAGGATCACCAGACTACAGCCCTGTCGCCTCAACAACGCATGGAAACGCTGATTCTCTCGGCACTAACGCCGGTTGTGCAGGCGCTGGAAGCAACAGGCGAGATCAACGCCAGGCTTATCTGGAGCAATACCGGATATTTAATTCACTGGTATTTAACGGAAATGAAGCCATTGTTAGGTGAAGAGCTGCTGAACTCACTGCGGCAAACCTGCTTTTTTGAGAAACAACTCTCCTGCGGTCAGGATAATCCGTTGTGGCGTACCGTTGTTCCACGCGAAGGATTACTGGTGCGCAGAACCTGCTGCCAGCGTTACCGCCTGCCCGACGTTCAGCAATGCGGTGACTGTACGCTGAAGTAAGCGAGGAGCCGTAGCCCCTCGTCAACAATTTATGCAACCTGCTGGTTTTCCTCTTCTATACGCTGTGCTTCTTCTTTTTCCTGCGCCAATAGCTGCTTTTCATAGACCTTAAAGAATGGGAAATAGATGATCGCCGACACCAACGCCAGCAGGACGACCAGGATGGCCGCGCGATAATCCCAGCCTAACGCCCATGCCGCGCCAACCGGTGCCGGGGCCGTCCAGGGAACGACGGAAATCACCCGTCCAATTAAATCCAGCTTCATCGCCGCCCAGGCCAGCACCGCATTCACCATCGGGGCCAGCAGAAACGGGATAAAGAACACCGGATTCATGACAATCGGCGTACCGAAAATCACCGGTTCGTTAATATTAAAAATGCTGGGGACCACACTCAAACGCCCAATCGAGCGTAAATGAGCCGAACGGCTGCGCAGATAGCAAATCACTAACCCCATCGTCGCGCCGGACCCACCAACCACGATGAAAAACGTCCAGAATGCTTCCATAAAGATATGTGGCAAAGGCGCGCCCTGTGCCAGCGCCGACTGATTCATTCCGAGATTGGTTAGCCAGAACATTTGCAGCATCCCCGACACAATCGCCGCACCATGGATCCCAGCAAACCACAGTAGATGACCAATCAGCACGGCCAGTAGTATCGCCGGGAGAGAATCAGCAGCGGATACCAGTGGTTTAAAGATGGCCATAATGGCCTGCGGAATTAGCATGTCAAACTGCGACTGTATCACCAGGCTCAGAGGGTACAGCGTTAGCACCACCACCAGCACCGGGATCAGCAGATCGAAGGAGTTTTTGATCATTGGCGGCACCTGATCGGGTAAACGGATGCCGATGTTGTACGCCTTCAGGAAACGCATCATTTCCACACAGTAAATCGCCACGAGGATAGCAGTGAAAATCCCCGTCCCACCCAGGCTATCGACGGGCATCGCGCCTTTGGTTTTCGGCGCGGCAATCAGCAAAAAAGCCATGATGGACAGCATTGCGCACATAAACGGATCTAACTGATGCGACTTCACATAGTGCTTACCCAGGTTATAAGCGATAGCCGCACAGATGTAGACCGACATGATCCCCATCGTCATATCAAACGGTGTGAGGATCTGGCCTTCAAACTGTTTTGCCATATCCAGCCATGCACGGGCAAATCCCCATGTGGTATCAGGAGAAAATGGCGGGTAGGCGAAAACCAGCAGAAATGAACCGACGATCATAAAGGGCATAGCCGAAATAAACCCATCACGGATTGCCATCACATGACGTTGTGAAGAGATTCGTCCGGCGACAGGGCTGACGTAGTTTTCAACAAAGCGGAAAATCACATTAAACACAGCATGATTAGTAAACATAGCCGCTCTCCCGTTGCGCAAAACCTTGCGGCCATGCAGGCATCAACACCACCACGCAAAGCTCATTACACTTTTTCGCAACCGTGCCGGGAAGAACACCAGCGCTACTGCATTTTGAGTTAAGTTTCATAGATGGCTCTTATTATGTGATACAGAGGAAGTGACAACTTCAGTATTAATCGTCATTTCAACATTCTGCAACCGGTTACTGTAACCGGTTTCTTTGATTGTGAAGATGATCGAAAAACTGCCAATGTTGCCATGTTGTTACAATAAAATATTTACAGCGAGCTTGCCCCTATGACAAATTACGCCATGCGGTTTTCTGCTGTATGAGCTGCCCGTAGGCGATTTGGAGAGAAGAATGAGTTTGCAATCAGTACGCCAATTTTTGGCGCAACACGCCCCAGATATTGAGATCATCGAATTAGATCAGAGCACGGCAACCGTCGAGCTGGCAGCAAAAGCTCATAACGTCGAACCTGGTCAGATCGCGAAAACACTTTCGCTAAAAGTGAAGAACGACATCATTCTGGTCGTCGCCAAAGGCGATGCCCGGCTGGATAATAAAAAGCTAAAGAGCACATTCGGCGCCAAAGCCCGTATGTTGAGTAGTGATGAGGTCGTGAATGCGACGGGTCACCCCGTTGGCGGCGTTTGTCCTTTCGGGCTGGAAACACCGATATCGGTTTATTGCGATGTCTCTCTGAAGCACTATGCTGAAGTGCTGCCTGCGGCAGGAGCCATTCACAGCGCGGTTCGCATCACGCCGGAAAGGATGGCTGAGCTAACGTCAGCCACCTGGGTTGATGTGTGCCAATGATGTTTCACGCCCCGGGTCGGTGACTGAACCCGACACAAAATACGTCTACGTTGACCGTCACGACGCCGCTTGAAGAATGGGTGTCGGTTCGCCTGCACGCAGATACAGCAGGATATCGGCAGCATCCAGTAAACCCGCATCTGAGCTCACGCCCAGCTTGGACATTACGTTAAATTTATGCGCCCGAATGGTTTTAATATTCCGTTCAAGCTGAACGGCAATCTGCGGCATCGAATAGCCATTTGACATAAAACGCAGTATTTCTCGTTCTGTGGGGCTAAGCACACGGCTTTGATTGATAAACCAATGGTTTTTCGCGCTTTCGGTTGTCCGGGTAGGGCAATTCAACGACGTAAACAAAGCTTCCTGCAGCACAGTTAACGAAGAGGCTTTGCTAACGACCCCATCCAGCGGCAATGGTGACAGAGAGCCAATTAAACGTGCCTCAGCATCGTCATCGGCAATCACCACACGCCTGATGCGAGGGAAATTTATCGCCATCTCCGTCAGATAGGCGAGTCCTGCTCTGCGATCGGTTCTGATAGCAGAAAGAGAAAAAATTACTGCCGAAAATGACATTTTTAACATCGCCTGACTAAAGGCAGGCTGGTTCGAAAAGAGATGAAGTGCGTATTGGTCATCCGGCATGGTATTAAATAAACTCTCAATACCCACGCGACTCATCGCACATTTTTCTACAAGTGCGACGTTTCTTTTAATGCTTCTGCTTTCCATTCCGTGGTCTCCCCATATACTGAAGGTAAATTCAGTTCTCGCGATCCTTGAGAACTATTTATCCATGCGTACATTTCTGCATTGCTATGTATTGATAAGCGACGCATGGCGCTGTTCTTTTGGGCGCTGATTGTTTTATTACTTTTCTTAAGTAACGATGCAATCTGGTTAATTCCCCAACCTTTTCCCAGGAGTCTCAGCACTTTCCTCTCCGAGAGAGTAAGTGCAATTGAGCGGGCGCTATTGTCAGCCAACTCTGGTATTACGGGAGGGGAAATCAGAGATTTACTTATCCTCTCAGCTCGGGTATTTCCCGCGTGAATTACATTCACTAAACTTTCAATCGGCTCAGCATCAGATAACAGCGAACTGATCGGGCACATCAGCAGTTCGATGGCGAGAGGGTAAAAAACACGAGATACAAGAAACACCCAATGAATATCACGGTATTGAGATAATAAAGAATAAAATTGTTCGCAAACTGAGCGAGGATGATTGCAGTCTGCTGATAAATCAGCAATCACCAAATCAGCGCACCGCAACTGCAACAATGTTAGTTCTTCAACAGAACGACAGTAAGTCAATTCGTAATCAGCAAACTGTTCTTGCATTACACCTTTAAGCCCAGTTTGTACGATCGGTAATTTGCTAATAATAATTGCGTTTTTGCAGCGTCCTGGCAACATATCCCCTCCACATTCACCAGTCCGTATTCGCATTTATTAGAAGATCCCTGATAAATTAAACGTATTAATTAACAGGAAAACCCTAAACAATAGACGAGGTGAATTGTTTATCCTTGGATTTCATTCAAACATTAAAATAATGGCGCTATAATCCCAATAGCGTCAAACTATTGAACCGTTATTACAAAATTACGCATAAATACATTCTATGTACAATTAAAAGAACTAAAATAGAACGTTAGAATTGCTTACGTATTTGCCATCCTGATAAATAAAACTATCTTATCATGTGATACTGTTTTTATTGATTAGCAGGTAAGGCATGTAAGCGAGTACGACCTGCGTCTTTTTTCAACACAAAGATTGATCTTGCCAGAGCCAACTGGCTCATGCTTCATGATAAAAAGAAGACATTCACTATTCAATGAGATCCTTTTCAGTCAGAGCGAACCATGCAAACAGAGCAGTCGTCACAGCGAACGGTTACACGGTTATGTATACAATGTGGGCTTTTTTTACTCCAGCATGGTGCAGAAAGCGCGCTGGTTGACGAGCTATCCACTCGCCTCGGCCTGGCGCTTGGCATGGATAGCGTAGAAAGCGCCATCTCCTCCAATGCGATTGTCCTGACTACCATTAAAGATGGACAATGCCTGACGTCGACCCGAAAAAATCATGATCGCGGCATTAACATGCACGTCGTGACGGAAGTGCAGCACATCGTTATTTTAGCGGAACACAAACTACTGGATATAAAAGGCGTTGAGAAGCGCTTCAGCCAGATTAAGCCGCTACGCTATCCAAGATGGCTGGTCGCATTGATGGTCGGTTTGTCCTGCGCCTGCTTTTGCAAACTCAATAACGGCGGATGGGACGGCGCGGTGATCACCTTTTTCGCCAGCATGGTGGCGATGTATATCCGCCAGATTCTGGCGTCACGGCATTTGCACCCGCAAATCAACTTTTGTATCACCGCCTTTGTGGCGACCACAATATCCGGCCTGTTGCTGACGCTGCCGACCTTTAATCACACCCCAACCATCGCCATGGCTGCCAGCGTGCTGCTGCTGGTTCCGGGTTTTCCGTTGATCAACTCTGTCGCGGATATGTTTAAGGGGCACATTAATACCGGGCTGGCTCGCTGGGCCATTGCCAGTCTCCTGACGTTGGCAACCTGCATTGGGGTGGTTATGTCGATGACCTTATGGGGGCTGCGCGGATGGGCGTGATCGATTTCATTCTGGCGCTGATACAGGACATGATCCTGTCGGCGATCCCGGCTCTGGGCTTTGCCATGGTGTTTAACGTCCCGCACCGCGCGCTTCCCTGGTGTGCGTTACTCGGCGCGCTGGGCCACGGTTCACGAATGGTGATGATGAGCGCAGGGTTTAATATTGAATGGTCAACCTTCATGGCGTCGCTGCTGATTGGCTGCATTGGGATCCAGTGGTCGCGCTGGTATCTGGCGCATCCTAAGGTCTTCACCGTTGCGGCTGTGATCCCGATGTTTCCTGGGATCTCCGCCTACACCGCCATGATCTCCGCGGTAAAAATTGGCCATTTCGGCTATAGCGAAGCGCTGATGATCACCCTATTGACCAATTTCCTGAAAGCTTCATCGATTGTCGGCGCGCTCTCTATCGGCTTATCCGTACCAGGCTTATGGCTGTATCGCAA